>CAMAPG010000059.1 GCA_945859965.1 Opitutus sp. GAS368
CCGGAAGCCGTCATCATCAATTCCTCGCACAATCATTCCGTCCCTTTGCTCAAGGTGGGCGAACCGGACGGATCGCCTAAATCACCTGGCGAAGATCAGGTCCGAGCCATTGGAACGGAATATCTCGACAAGCTGCGGAGTGCGGCGGCTGGCCTCGCGGCCCGCCTCGAACCCGTGAAAATCGAATGGGGCGTCGCTCAGGAAGGCCGTTTCACCTATAATCGCCGCGGCCGTCGCCCGAATGGACAAATGTATTTCATGCGCGAGGAAGACCGCCAACTCAGGCCCGCGGACTACACCGGACTGATCGACCAGGATGCGGCGGTTGTGCTGCTGACCGGAAAAAAAGGCCCGGTCGGGGCCATCGCGTTTTATACCGGCCATCCCGTCACCGCCTATAAGCCCGAGAATCCCATTTCCTTCGGGGAATGGCCGCAGGTGGCCGGCGAAATCCTTTCCGCTCATCTCGGCGGCGTGCCGGTGGCCTTCCTCCAAGGCTGTGCGGGCGACATCAATTCGAAATTCCTCCTGACCGGAACGGTGGAACAGTCCCGTGAATTTGGTGGTTATCTGGGCGAGTCGTTCATCAAGGCGGTGGTCTTCCGCAAACCGTCGCAACGCACCGATCTCCGTCTCCAGCGGCAGACGGTGGACATCCCTCTCGCCCCCTATCCCGATCAGGCCAGCCTGGAACGCTCCATCGCGGAACTGGATGAATTCATCCGGCGGTGCCGTGCAGGCGACGACGATGCCCTTTATGTGGTCGGCCTGAACTACACCCGCGAATTGAGCCCGCCGTACCGCGCCATCCAGATGGAAGGTGTGCGCAAATGGTACACGAACGCTCTTGAGATCCAGAAGGCCGGGAAAACGGGCGAAGTCCCGAAAGCCCTGCCCTTGGAAACCGTGGTGGCCCGCATCGGGGACATTGGCTTTGTCGGCATGCCGTTCGAGTCCTTTGTGCGGACGGGCCTCAAGATCAAACACAACACTCCACTGCCGTTCGTCCTGACCTGCGGCTACACGGACGGCGGCAACGGTTATATTCCCGATGCGACCGCGTGTAACGACCTCGACTATATGGGTGGCAATTACCGCTACCGCATTGGCCGGCCCCCCTATCGCGCGCCCGGGGCGGATGCGATGGCCGACGCCGCGATTGTCATCCTGAAGGATTTCGCGCGCTAGAGCGGTTTGGGAATTCGTCTCACCGAGTAGCGAAAGCCGTGAGGCTTTCGCAAAGCGGGCCGGGAAGTGATCGTCGGCCGCGCCGATGATCCTGTCCGCCCCGGCCCGCGCCCAATTCAAACTCCCCTAGCCCATGCCTCCCACGCTCTTTCCCCAGCCCGGTGAACTCCAGCTCAGCCGCCGTTCATTCCTGATCGGCAGCGCTTCCTTCGCGGCGGCCGCCTTGTTGTCCACCCGCGCACGCGGTGCGGTCAGCGGCACACCGAAATTTTCCTGTTATCCCTTCACCCTAGGAGTCGCTTCCGGCGATCCGGCGCCCGATGGCATGGTGTTATGGACCCGTCTCGCCCCGCGGCCGCTTGAAAACGGTGGCGGCATGCCGGCGGAACCGATCGAGGTTTCCTGGCAGGTGGCAGAGGACGAAGCGATGAACCGAATCGTTCGCCAAGGCACCGCCATTGCAAATCCGGCGTGGGCGCACTCCGTGCACGTCGAGGTCGAAGGCCTGCGGCCCGATCGCTGGTATTGGTACCGGTTCAAGGCCGGCGGCGAGATCAGCCCGGTGGGCCGCACCCGCACGATGCCCCCGGCCAACAGCCTTCCGGATCGTCTGCGCTTTGCGTTCGCTTCCTGCCAGAAATACGAGTCGGGCTATTACACCGCGTTCGAACACCTGGCCCGCGAGGACGTCGATCTGGTCTTCCACCTCGGCGACTACATTTATGAAAAAGGTCCGAGCGATGATGGCGTCCGCCGGCACAACAGCCCGGAAATCATCACGCTCGACGACTACCGCAACCGTTACGCCCTCTACAAATCGGATCCCGCCCTGCAGGCCGCGCACGCGCTGGCGCCGTGGGTGGTCACCTGGGATGACCATGAAGTGAGCAATAATTACGCGAACGCCATTTCCGAGCATCCGGAAATAACCACGACCGCGGATTTTCTCCGCCGCCGGGCGGCCGCGTACCAAGCCTACTTCGAACACATGCCGCTGCGACGCACCGCGCTGCCGTCGGGGCCGGACATGCTGCTTTACCGGAATCTCGCCTTTGGCCGGCTCGCGTCGTTTCACGTTCTCGATACCCGGCAATATCGCACGGACCAGCCGCAGAACGACGGCCTCAAGGCTCCGAGCCCCGTCCTGCTCGATCCGAAAGGCACGCTCATGGGCGACCGGCAACGTTCGTGGCTCTTCGATGGCCTGGAGCACTCGCCCGCCATCTGGAACACGCTCGCGCAGCAAATCATGGTCGGACGGGTCGACCGCGTCGCGGGACCGCAGGTGGGAATCAGCATGGACCAGTGGCCGGGTTATGAATTCGAGCGCCGGCGGTTGCTGAATCATTTCCGCGAGAAACGGATCTCCAATCCAGTCATCCTCGCCGGGGATATCCATACCAACTGGGCCAACGAGCTCACCGCCAATCCCGACCAGCCTGATGCGCCGAATGTGGCCACCGAGTTCGTCGGCACCTCGATCACCTCGGGCGGCGATGGCGTGGAAAAACCGGCGCACCTCGGAACGCTGCTCTCGGAAAATTCATTCGTGAAATTCCATAACAACGAACGCGGCTATGTTTGCTGTGAATTGACCCAAAAAACCTGGCGGACCGAATTCCGCACCGTGCCGTATGTCACGCGGCGCAGCGCGCCCCTGTCCACCCGCGCCACCTTTGTTGTCGAATCAGGCCGGCCCCAACTGAACCGGGTGTGAGCGCGGACTTCCGAGCAGTATTCTGATTTCGTCGCTGCCGTCTTGGTTCGTTCTCTTTCTCGTTATCATTCTTCGTTCTCTGCTGGAGGGAGAACGGGAAAGATTTCGAAGAACGAGAACGATTTATTCTCCTGGTCGCAAATTAAGCTGCTAGCGACTTTCGCTCCCAGAGCGACTTCGTGCGATTCTGGTTGCCCGCGCCGCGAATTATAGCCGCCCTTGAGGCATGGGCGCCAAATACCTGCCAAACACCAAGGATCTCAAAGCCAACCAGCGCTTTCAACGGAAGCAGCAGGTCGCTTCCAAGTTTATTGCTTCCTCTGGAAAGTCTCCGGTGAAACCGGACAAGAAGAAGTAATTGCTGCCCCTAGTTTGAGACTGCTCTTCGCTTCACCCTTTCCATGTCCACCTCGCCCAACCTCCGCACCCAAGCTGAATTCTACATCCGCGGCCTCACCGAAGGCTTCGTCACCGCCGCCGAGGTGATTAAATGGGCCGACGAAGTCATCGTCGCCTCGGCCAAGACCGAGGACTGGATGCTCGATATCTCTACCGCCGGCGAAGGCGACCGCATGGGCGTCTTGCACCACCTTCACGCCGTGCAGGGCCAGGTGGACGAAGCCGCACTGGCGGCGCTGCTGGCGGCACGAAAATAATTTCAAGACTAGCGCTCGGCCGATCGCCGCCGGTTTTATAAACGCACTTCGCCCGTTGGGTCTGGACAGCCTTGGTTCCTCATGCGCGCGCACTCAAGGCGGGCACGCCTGAGCTGTTTGGCCATAGCGTACGTTATTGCTGGGGCAGATTGATAACCAAGGCAGATTCCTCAAATTCAGCCTGAGATTAAGTTTTAATCCGACCATCCGGAGATGGATGTTGGCCAGAAAAACCAGGTATCTCCGTCAAACCTCGCGTTCCGACCCAGTCTAGTTATTCAAGGCTTATGCCCCACGATCCGAACGCAGCGTTCGACCAGGCCGTCCTGGATATGATAGACCACAGTCCAATTGGGGCGGTCCCGGGGACTCCCGCCTATCAGGACGCCATCACCCGCCTGTACGCTTCGCATCAGGTCTACGCCCATGCCGATCATAAAGGCGGCCATGTCACGGCGCGCTCGCTGGCCCGCCAGCCGTCGTTTCATGCCAACAATCTCGACGCCTTGCTTGCCGGGCAAATCGCTCCCGACGCCCTCGAGGCCAACGCCGGGATTTTTGATCGCTACGTTCATTTCCTGCCCGTGGCCATCCAGGGCAAGGCCGAAACCCATCGGGCCTTGGTCGCCGGGCGGCCGGCCCATCATCGCGCCAAACTGGTCGGCACGGTGAAGCTCGTCAGTGTGCACGATCCCATTCACACCCTCTTCCTGGTGCCGGGTACGGGCCCGCATCCCGGGCTGCCCGGCAACTACCTCTACGGTTCGGTGTTGCAGGTGACGGCGGTCCCGACCAGTCCGTGGATGATTCACCTGCATGACAGCGATGATGGCGCGGCTGTGTTTGACGCACCGACGATGACTGAAGCCCTCTCCAAATTGCAGGAGCTCCTGGGAAGTGCGCCGTTCACGATGAAGGAACTCGAAACGCTCGGGTTTCGCCTCAAATAAAATGCGGGCGGGGGTGCCCTCACCCCCCAGAGCGATTCGAGCAGGGTGAGGGCATCCCGCTCACAACAAAGAAATTTCAGGACTAAGTCGCCAGCAGCGGCTGGCGACCGATCACTTCGCCGAAGATCGCCCGCAATTCCCCGTCGGGATCGTTTTTCGCAGCGCAGTCGTTATCGAGCATCATGGTGGCGCCTTGTGCGGAATGAAACGCCGGCCAATCGGGCAATCCCGCGTGGTTCGGATTTCCCGTCCGGGCAAAGGCCACAAACGCGCCGCTCACTTTCGCCGCGAGCGCCCTGGCGTCCTCACCGCCGCCAGTCATACTGGCGCAGAGATCGGTGTTGTTGAATGCAAACGGCAGATCGAGGCAGTGGAAGCAGCGCAGCCGTCCGTCGAGGATGGGCGATTTCCAGGTGAACCAATAGAGATAAACGGGCGCGGCTGATTGCGCGAATTTGCGTTCGCACCACCTGACCGCCGTGCGCCGCACATACGTCGAGCGCAGGATGCCCAGCAGCTCGACCGGCTTGATCTCGGGATAAGCCCGGCGAAAAGTGGCGACCAGACGGTCGGTCTGATCCCCGGAGGCCGACTGTAACTTCACCTTCATTTCGGTTTCGGTCATGGCTTCCAACTCCCGGCTGAAATTGAAGCCTTCATTCGTCACCGTGCCGATCATCAGCGGAATGTGCGCGGAAATGGCGGGGGCTACCGGATTAAAGGGAAAGGCCGGGAGAATCGCGTCATCAACCACTGGTCCCCAGCCGTATTCCCAGGAAGCGGCCGCCAATCCGGAGGGCGGTGGACCGGGAGGAGCGAGTTTGGCCAGGGCCCTGACGCCAGCAGTCACCAGGGTTTGCGCGGGAAGTTCCCTGAGGCGATCCACGTGCGCCGGAGCCAGCCCCAGTTCGTCCAGTACCGTGGAGGCGACTTGGCCCGCGTTCTTCGCACTGATGGTCCCGCGGGTCGTTCCGCTCATGACGATCACCTTGTGAAAGAGTCCTTTCGCGACGGGCATGGTCATGAGTGCGCCAATTTTGGAGCCGCCGCCCGATTGCCCAAAAATCGTGACGTTGCCGGGGTCACCGCCGAACTGCGCGATGTTATCACGGATCCATTCGAGCGCCGCCACCAGGTCGAGGACACCCACATTGCCCGCGCTCGCGTAGGTCGGTGAAAACGCTCCCAAGTGGAGAAACCCGAGCACGCCGATCCGGTGGGTCAGCGAGACGACCACGACATCGCCGCTGCGACTCAGGTCTTCCCCATCAAAACACGGGAGGTACTGGCCAGACCAGCCCGCGGAAGCACCGCCGTGAATTGAAACCATCACTGGACGTCGCCTGTTTCCCCCGGTCTCTGGCGTCCAGAGATTCAGGCGCAGACAGTCTTCATCCATGGGATCGCGATGAAAGGAAAAGACAAAGGCTCGTTCCTCGGCCTCCTCGCTATAGTTTTGGTAACCGGATGGAGTGCTTCCCTGGGGACACATCGGTCCATAATTCAGTGTGCTGCGCACGCCGGTCCATGGAACAGGTTTTCCCGGAGGAGCGAACCGGGCCGAGCCGCCGGTGGGCGCACCATAAGGAACTCCCTTAAACGTGGAGATATCGCCGCGGATATAACCGCGGATTTTTCCGGCGGAAGTCTCGACCACAGCAAGGTGATCGGAAGCCTTGAGGTGTGGGTTTGCTTTGGCCGTGACCGGGCCGGCATCGGCCGCCTTCCCTGATTGGGCTCCAGCGGTGCCAGGGAGCAACGATGCGGCCATGGCTCCTCCAGCCAAGGTCGCGGCTCCCTTGAGGAGTGTGCGGCGTGAAATCGAATCGGCGGGGGTAAATCCGGGTTTTTTCATGGACGAATTCCGAGGGTGGCGCGGTAGCGTAGCCGCCCCTTCATCGCTTGAATAGAGCAAAACATCACCGCTCGGTTGAATGAGTGAATCCTGCCCGCTCACCCCAGCCGCCAGACGGCGAATATGGAAATAAAAAAAGGCCGTCGTGAAACGGCCTTCGTAAATTTGTCCAAATAAAAAACCAATCCAGTCGTGCGACTGGATTATGTCTTCATGATCTTCGAACCGGCTGGACGCTTTTTGATTGGACCTTTGCCACCGGGAGATTTTGCAGCGCGATTCTTGGCGGCAGTCATGCGGCCGCCTCTGCTTTTCTTAGCCATGGGATTAATTGATTTTTCTGCAGTTCGGTTACTGACGTTTAGTTAACTTCGACGAACAAGATGCCCCAAGGCCGAAACTCCGTCTATCGGGTATAACCCTACATATCCCTCGGGTCGAACGCGGTTACTGACCACCGGAGACAAGGTTGGCATCGCGCAGGATCACCCACCGTCCGTCGGGCTCCTGGCGAAAAACCGACAGGACATCTCCTTCGCGCCGTTGGGGAGCGCCGCCCTGCCGCGGAGTGATGGTCAGCGAAAGATAATTCCAACACTACGCGTAGCCCTCCGCGATTTGAATTTCCCGGATCTCCGACTTCCCCTCGATGCGCACCTTTCCGAAAGCGGCCCGGGTGGTGGCCGCAAAAGCGTCGCGACCGCGCATCGGAGGTTCGCCAGTTCGCAGATAAACGACGCCTTCCGCCATCAGACTGAGAATCTGCTCCAGATTGCCTTCCCGGGTGGCCCTCATCCAGGTTTGGATCACGTCCCGGATCTTTTCGCGTTCTTTTTCTTCGTTCATGGAAAGGGAAGCGGCCCGAAAGTGGTGGGGATAAAAACCCCAGACATCGGAGCGATATTTGGGTTCGCCATAATCAGCACGATCGCTTGCCTTTGCTCTTCGCAGAGATGCTCATCCCACTCAACCGAATCTTGGCAAAGATTTCATCGGAAACACAGGGCAAAAAACCGCCCTTCCGAGGCATCGTTTCCGGAACGACGGCTGATTTTCTTCCCTCACCGTGACCGAATTCCGTCCATCCGACCCGGAGCCGAAAGCAACTCCGCCTCGAACGCGCCCTACCTTTGGGCTGGTCAGCATTACATTTCTTGGGGGACTGCTGCTGACGGGCTTCGCAGTTTTTCAGACCAAAAAATACATTGAAACGGAGGCTCGTTTTCGTTTTGAGCGGATGGCGGAGCGGTTGGGCGAGGAAGTGCGTCGTCGCATGAATCAATCGGTCTACGGCCTGATGGGCGCGCGCGGGGTCTATCGCGCCAGCAAATCGGTCGAGCGACTCGAATTCCGCGCTTACGTCGACTCCCGCGATCTGCCCCGTGAATTTCCCGGATTGTTGGGTTTCGGCTTCATGCAGCGGGTCCTCCGGGTCGAACTCCCGACGTTCATCGCCGCCGAACGGGCCGATGAAGAGCCGAATTTCCGGGTCGAGACCAGTGGCAACGCCCCGGATCTCTACGTGATCAAATTTATCGAACCACTGGCGACCAATCGCCCAGCCCTGGGTTTTGATGCCGGATCCGAGCCGGTCCGGCGGGCGGCCATCGAGCAGGCCATTGTCACCGGTGAACCTACCCTGACCAAGCATGTGGTTTTGCCGCAGGATAAAGGCGTTGGATTTCTCTACCTGGTCCCGATCTACCGCAACGGCACCGACCCCAAGACCCCTGCCGAACGCAATGCCGCGCTCCAGGGTTTTGTTTACGCACCGATCCTGATCGAGAAGGTCTTTTCAGGCCTCATGAGCGGCGCCGATGAGATGCTCGACGTGGAAGTCTACGAAGGCGACAAGCAGACCCGGGAAAGCCTGTTGTTTGATGCCGACGAGATTTTGGTCGCAGCCGATGAAGGAGAAAAGCCGGGAACCTTTGGAGGGCGCATGTTCAACAAATCCATGCCGATCCTCATCGGTGGCCGGGAGTGGGTTCTGGTCATGACCTCGACGCGCAAATACGAGCGCAGCATCGAGCACCAGATTCCCGTGCTGATCGGCGCGGGGGGAGGACTTGTCAGCCTGCTGCTCGCCGGCATCGTCTTTTCACTGGGCCTGAGCCGGTCCCGGGCCTTGGGCCTGGCCGAAAAAATGACGGTGAGCCTGCGCCAGAGCGAGACGGAATCGCGCCGGCTGGCGATGGTTGCCAGTCGGACCAGCAATGCGGTGATCATCAGCGACGCGGAGGGCCGGATCCAATGGGTGAACGACGGTTTCACGCGGATCACCGGCTATACCCTCCCCGAGGTGCAAGGCCGCAAACCGGGCACTTTGCTCCAGGGTCCTTTGAGCGATCCGGTGGCCGTGGCGGAAATGCGGCGGGGAGTCGCAGCCCGCACCGGTTTTAACGTCGAGATCATCAACTACCACAAAGCCGGCCATCATTACTGGCTGGCGATCGAAGTGCAGCCGTTGCGTGACGACGAGGGCAACGTCACAGGCTTCATGGCGATCGAAAGTGATATCAGCGAGCGAAAGTCGGCCGAGCAGAAATTACTGAAGAACGAACAGCGACTGACCGAACTGACCGCCCAGGCTCCCGGCGTGATTTTCCAATTTGAAGTCGCCCCGAACGGCCAGCGTTCGTTCGCTTTTCTGAGCGCGGGTTACCGGACGCTCTTCGGGCGCGATCCGGCCGACGCCCTCCGCCGGGCCGCGGTGCTTTTCGCCACCGTGCACCCGGACGATCGCCGGGCCGTCCGTGCAAGCCTGGACGAGGCAATTGGCCAGGGCACCGCGTGGGTCCACACCTTTCGCATCAATACCCCGGACGGAATCATGCGATGGATCAATGCTCGATCCTCGGCGTTCCGGCAACCGGACGGCACGCTCACCTGGTTTGGCGTTCTCGCCGACATCACCGAACAGCAGCAGGCCCGCTTTGTCGCGGAAGATCTGAACGCCAAGCTGGGCGTGGCGATTGCGCGGGCGCAGGAAGCCGCGGAGAAAGCCGAGAAGGCCAGCCTGGCCAAGAGCCAGTTCCTGGCCACGATGAGCCATGAAATCCGCACGCCGATGAACGGGGTCATCGGCATGACTTCGCTTCTGCTCGACACTCCCCTCACCCCGCAGCAGCGCGAGTTCACCGAGATTGTGCGCTCCAGCGGTGAAACCCTGCTTTCACTGATCAACGACATCCTTGATTTCTCCAAGATCGAGTCGGGGAAAATGGACCTGGAGTCCGAGCCCTTCAACCTCACCGAATGCGTGGAAAGCGTGCTCGACCTGTTGGCCCCGCGCGCGGCGGAGAAAGGACTCGACCTGCTCTACGAAATTGCCGCGGACGTTCCGCGGGAAGTGCGGGGCGATATCACCCGCGTGCGCCAGATCCTGGTCAATCTCGTCGGAAATGCGCTCAAGTTTACCGAGCGCGGCGAAGTCGAGATCATGGTGCAGGTCGGGCCCGGGGAAACCGATCCACGCGAAATCTGGTTTGGGGTGCGCGATACCGGCATCGGCATTTCTCCTGAAGGCCAGGAGCGCCTCTTCAAATCCTTCACCCAGGTGGACGCCTCGACCACGCGCAAATATGGCGGGACCGGCCTCGGCCTGGCGATCAGCAAGCGCCTGGCGGAAATGATGGGTGGACGCATGTGGATCGAAAGCGAAGTCGGGCACGGTTCCGCCTTCTGGTTCACCCTGTCGGCGGAATGGATGCCGGCGGGTTCACGCCCGCCGCAGCCCGCCACCCGTCCCGAACTCAGGGGGAAACGCCTGCTGGTGGTCGAAGACAACCTGGTGGGCCGGCGAATCCTGTCCACCCTGGCGGAAAAATGGGGCCTGAGCGCCGTGGTGGTGGAAAACGGCCCGGCCGCCTTGCAACGGTTGCGGGCCGGTGAGGTTTTCGATCTCGCCATTCTCGAGATGCAGATGCCCGGGATGGACGGGGCCATGCTGGCCGGGGAAATCCAGTCCCTGCCGCACCACGGCGCTTTTCCGCTGGTCCTGCTCTCCTCGATCGGCCGGCAGCTTCCAGCCGAAGATGCGCGACGCTTCGCCGCGATTCTCAACAAACCCACGAAGCCGCTGCAATTGTTCACCGCCATTGAAAAAATCTTCGAAAAGCCGGGAGCGGCGGTGCCGGACGCGCCGGTGGCGGCGGCCCCCGCGGCCGCGGTGGTTCAGCCGCTGCGCATCCTGCTCGCCGAGGACAATCCCGTGAACCAGAAGGTCGCGACGCACATGCTCAAGCGAATTGGCTATCGCGTCGACACCGCGGCCAATGGACTCGAAGCGCTGGCCGCGGTCCATCGCCTGCACTACGATGTGGTCCTGATGGACGTGCAGATGCCGGAAATGGACGGACTCGCCGCCACGCGCCGGATCCGGGCGGAGCAAAGCGAAGGCAAATCCCGCCCATGGATCATCGCACTCACCGCGAACGCCATGGAAGGCGACCGCGAGACGTGCGTGGCCGCGGGCATGGACGATTATCTGAGCAAACCTGATCAAAGTCGCCGAACTAACCGCGGTACTGGCGCGCGCCGCCCAGGCGATTCAGGGCAAATCCACCTGAGGTTTAACCACAAAGGGACAAAGGCACAAAGAAAACCGTAACGGATCGGATGATCGATTTTGTGTCTTTGTATCTTTGCGGTTCACCAGGTCGGACCGGGATGCTCAGACGAGCTGGGCGTCGAGCGTGATTTCGGCTTTGAGCAGACGGGAAATGGGACAGCCGGCCTTGGCGCCATTCGCGATCTCGGCAAATTTCTCGGGTGTGATGTTGGGCACCTTGGCTCTGGTTTCCAGATGGACGAGAGTGACGGTCCAGCTCGTTTGCGGATGATTTTCCAACGTGACCGTGGCAGTTGTTGAAATCGAGTCGGCAATAAATCCGGCTTTCTGCAGCTCGGCGGAAAGGGCCATGCTGAAACAGCCCGCATGCGCCGCGCCAATCAGCTCCTCGGGATTGGTCCCGGGGCCGTTCTCGAACCGCGTGCCGAAGGAATAGGCGGCATCCTTGAGCACGGTGCTTTCAGTGGAGATTGTGCCGCGACCCGATTTGAGGTCGCCGCGCCAGACTGCGGAGGCTTTGCGTTTCATAAGAATGATATCGATGCGGAGGGATGCTGAACAGAAAGAGCGCTCATACCGTACGAGGTTTGCGGTGAAGCACCAGTGCAGAGGCAAAATAACATCGCTCGCGTGGCCAACCTTAAAAATCGGAGCCATGGTTTGCGAACCGGGCGGCGCTCGCTACCGATATGGATCCATGGTGGAAGCAGCCAACGCGAACCCGACCGTTTCCGCCGAAACGCTGAAATACCTGCCCTGGCTCGTGGCCGTCGCGCTGTTCATGGAGAATCTCGACGCTACGATCGTGCATACGGCCGTGCCCACCATGGCCGCAAACCTGCACGTCGCCCGCTCAGTCTGAAAGCGGTACTCACGAGCTACACGGTGAGACTGGCTGTCTTCATTCCGATCAGCGGCTGGATGGCAGATCGTTTCGGCACCCGTCGTATTTTCCAACTGGCGGTGACCTTTTTCATGCTCGGTTCCTTGTTTTGCGGACTGGCTCCCAACGTGCATTTGCTCGTGGCCGCCCGTATCCTTAGGGAATCGGCGGCGCGATGATGACTCCCGTAGGACGACTGGCGTTGCTCCGGGCTTTTCCGCGTTCCGAAATGCTCCGGACCATGAATTATGTGGTCATTCCCGCGTTGCTCGGTCCCTTGCTCGGACCTTTTGTCGGCTGCCTGATCGTGCACTGACTTTCCTGGCGAACGATTTTCTTCGTCAATATTCCCCTTGCCCTCGCGGGCCTCTGGATGATCCGGCGGTACATGCCCGATTTCCGCGAAGACCAAGTCGACCCGTTGGATCGCACCGGTTTTGTCCTCTTCGGGACGGGCATCGCCCTGCTTTCCTACGTGCTCGAAGTGTTCGGCGAACACACGCTCGCGCTTGGCCCCATCGCCTTTCTCCTCGTGGTGGCTCTCCTGCTGCTCGCGGCCTATGGCTGGCACGCGCAACACGACGAGGCGCCTTTGCTCGATCTGGCCTTGTTCAAGGTGCGCACGTTTCGCCTGTCGGTCATCGGGGGATTCGTGACGCGGTTGGGCGTGGGCGGCATGCCTTTCCTGTTACCCCTGCTCTACCAGATCGGGCTCGGCTATCCGGCCTGGAAAGCGGGCCTGCTCACCATGCCCCAGGCGCTGTCAGCCATGGGGATGAAGCTCATCAGCCGACCGGTCCTCGCGCGGTTTGGCTATCGGGCCATCTTGCTTGGCAACACCGTCCTCCTCGGCCTGACCATGATGGTCTTCACCCGCATCGGTCCCGGCACACCGATCGGAGGCATCATGGCCCTCAGCCTTGCACAGGGATTTTTTGCCTCACTTCAATTCACCAGTGTCAATTCCCTGGTCTATGCCGATGTCTCCGATCACGAAGCCAGCAAGGCCAGCAGCATTGCCAGTACCGCGCAGCAGCTGTCGCTCAGCTTCGGTGTGGCCTTCGGTTCACTCGTGGTGGGATGGTTCCTCGGTCATGTCGACCAGACGGATCCCGCACAAACCGTGCCCGCACTGCACAAGGCCTTTTTTGCACTCGGGGGCATGACCATCCTCTCGGCGGTGACCTTCTGGAGACTGCAGTCCGATGACGGCAGCAACATCAGCAATCACCGCCAGCATAGCCAAACGGGGTGGTCATTGCCGGCGACGTGGCCGCCCCGGCGGGAAGCGCGCATTCCTGATTCGCGGCGGTCGACCTCGGCTCGCGGCACGGGAAACCATTCCCAGCCCTACAATGAATCCTGGTAGAGATTGCCGTACGCCTTGGCCGCACTGGCCCAGCTGAAATCCTTCTGCATGCCCCGCTGCCGCACAGCGAAAAAACGCGCCTTATCCGCATACAGTTTCAGGCTGCGTTCCAATCCATTGCGCATCCCCGCGGAGGTCGGGGGGAAACTGAGGCCGGTGCCGTTCGCCGGATGCTCGTCCGCATCGATGACGGTGTCCACCAAGCCGCCCACGTGGCTGACCAGTGGCACGGTGCCGTAGGCCTGCGAATACATTTGATTCAAGCCGCAGGGCTCGAAGAGCGAGGGCATCAGGAAAAAATCGCTGCCGGCCTCGATCAAATGACTCGTGGGCTCGTCCAGCCGAATGCTGAGCCCAATCCGGCCGGGCGCCGCCGCGGCCATTTCGCGCAGCGCGGTTTCATAGCGCTTTTCCCCGGAACCGAGCACGACCAGGCGGCAGGTTTCGCTAAAAAAGAAATCCTTGTTCGCCAGCAACAGATCGAGGCCCTTCTGCTCGGTCAGCCGGCAGATCTGCGCCCCCTGCTTGCCGCACCTGGCACGCTGTTTGTCTTTCACGTTAACGATGTGGTTTTCGACCGGCGCCCGGCGTTTGAAGCCAT
>CAMAPG010000060.1 GCA_945859965.1 Opitutus sp. GAS368
GATCCGGGATATGAGCTGACCGTGACGGTGATGGCGACGGCCGATGCGTTCTTGCGCTTGAGCCACCGGCTGTTTCGTCCCCATGGCCTGACGGGTGCACAGTACAATGTGCTGAGCGTTCTGGCGGCTGAACCCACTGGGATCAGCCAACGGGAGCTCAGCGATGTCCTGGTCGTGGATCGCTCGAATGTCACCGGCTTGCTCGACCGGATGGAAAAAACCGGCTGGGTGAATCGGACCGATCACCCCCAAGACCGCAGGGTATATCAGGTGAAGCTGACCCCCAAGGGGCGAAAGCTTTGGGAAAAAGTGGAGCCGCTGTATCTCAATGTCGTCGGGCAGGTGACCGGGGGGCTTTCGCAAAAGCGGATGCTCGAATGCATCGAGACCCTGCGTCACCTCCAGGCGGTGGCCGCGAAGTGGAAGCTCCCGTCGGACTAGCGCGCCGTGACGCCAGGCATTTCACTAATCGAGTCGCGGGGAAACGAAACCTGATATTTCGGCCATGTTTTCCTCCCTTTTCCGCCGTCGCTCCTATCTGCCTTATTTCTTAGAGCTGCCGGTGGCGGCCGTGGCGCGGCTGCTTTACCGGGTGCGCGTCCGTGGAGCGGGAAATCTGCCGAAGAACGGTGGGGTGGTCATCATCGCCAATCATCTCTCCTATGTGGACGGAGTGGTGCTGCAGCTGGCGTGTCCGCGGCGAATCCGTTTTGTCGGCTATCAGGGGCTGCAGGCGCGCTCGTTTTTCGAACGGATTTTTTCCTGGGGCCGGGTGATTGCGATCTCCTCGCAGCGTCCGCTCGACGGGATGAGGAAAGCCGTCCAAGCCCTGCGGGAGGGGGAGGTGATCTGTATTTTTCCGGAAGGGGGAATTTCTCGCACCGGACAATTGATGGAAATCCGCAAGGGTTTCGAGGTCATGGCGCGCCAGGCGGGAGTGCCGGTTTTACCCGCGTTCGTCGACGGCCTTTGGGGCTCGGTGTTTTCTTTCGCTGGAAATAAATATCTTTGGAAATCCCCCCGGCTTCTGCCCACGCCGGTCTTTGTCGCCTTCGGTAAATTGATTCCTCCCGAGCAAAGCGACGGCCCGGTTGCCCGGCAGGCGTTGCTCGACCTGGGCGCCGAGGCGTTTGCGGAACGCCCGGCGTTGCGGAGGAATTTGGTCCGGGAGGCCATCCGGGCCTTGGCGAAACATCCGGGACACCTTGCGATCGTCGATCGCACGGCGGAGCGCCGGGAGGTCAAGGCCGGGCAATTGCTCGCGGCGGCAGCGATCCTGGCGCGGAGATTGCGGGCCACGGCGAAAGGAAATCGCGTGGGGATTGTCCTGCCTCCAGGCGCCGGTGCCACGATCGCCAACCTGGCGGTGGCCTGCGCCGGGAAGATCCCCGTCAATTTGAATTTCACCGCCGGCCCGACCTCGATCCAGTCCAGTTTACGGGTGGCCGGGATTGAAACGGTCCTCACCGCGGACGCCATGCGGGCCAAGCTTCCGCAGTTTCCCTGGCCCGAAGACACGCGCGACCTGCGCACGGAAATCGCCCTGGCCGGGGGCAAGCGGGCGCTTTTGCCTTGGTTGGCCGCGGCCTGGCTGCTGCCGAATCAATGGGTGGCGAGCTTGATTGCGCCGCGGCAGGGCGGTGACGGTGACGAAGCCGCGTTATTGTTCACCAGCGGGAGCGCCGGCGAACCGAAGGGCGTCGTTCTCACCCATCGGAACATCCTGGCCAATTGCGCACAGATTTCTTCGCTGTCGATTCTTCCCGACTCGGCCAAACTGGTGGGCTGTTTGCCGCTCTTCCACAGCTTCGGCTTCACGGTGACGCTGTGGTATCCGATTCTGCGGGGCTGTTCTGTCGTCACTGTTCCGAGCCCGCTCGACACGCGCCGGATCGTGGAGGCGATCCGGGACGAACAGGCCACGGTTCTGGTGGGGGCGCCCACCTTCATCCGGCCTTTTCTCAAGAAGGCGACCTCGGCCGAACTGCGGTCACTCGATTTGGTCGTGACCGGTGCCGAGAAACTATCGCATGACCTGCATGACGCTTTTCTCCGGCAGTTTCATATCGGAATTTTGGAAGGATATGGCCTGACGGAGACGACGCCGGTGGGAAGCGTCAACCAGCCCGATCCGGTCATGCGCACGAGCACGGCTGAACCGCAGGCCGGAAAACGCGCCGGCGCCGTGGGTCGGCTGCTGCCCGGCCTGACCGCTCGCATCATGGATCCCGACACCGGGGCGGAACGCCTGCTCACTGAGACCGGCGTGCTTTGGCTGCGCGGGGCGAATATCTTCGACGGATATCTCAATGAGCCGGAAAAAACGGCGCAGGCGCTCCGCGAGCGCTGGTTCGTCACGGGGGATTTGGGGCGGTTCGATACCGACGGATTCCTCTTCATTGAAGGCCGGCTTTCGCGTTTTTCAAAAATTGGCGGGGAGATGGTCCCGCATGGCACGATCGAACAGAAAATTCTCGATGCCTTCGGCTGGGAGCAAACGGAAGGACCGTTGGTCGTCGTGGTCGGAGTTCCCGATCCCGGCAAAGGCGAAGCTCTGGTCTTGCTGACAACGATTGCGGTGACGGTGGAGGCTCTCCGGGAAAAACTGCTGCCAGCCGGATTGTCCAACCTGTGGATTCCCCGGATCATTCGTCAGGTCGACCAGATTCCCCTGCTTGGAACCGGCAAGATCGACCTCAAGGCCTGCCGGGAACTCGCGGCCAATGCGTAAAAATGAGAGCCTGAAATGTTGCGGCGCTGCGCTCAGTTGTTTCAGATGAATGGATGAAGTCATACGCCCGGGCGACCGCCGCATTAAAACGCCAGCTTGGCGGCAAAGTCGTGAAGACGCAACCAGCCGCGCGTGAGGCGGCCTCGTTCGATAGCAGTAAAATCCCTTTTTTACCCGCTGCGGTTATTTTCCCCCGTAAGGAGAGCGATCTGGGCGCGACCCTGGCCCTGGCGAATCGCTTTCGCGTACCGGTTACGGTCCGCGGCCGCGGCACCAGCTTGACCGGGTCCGCTGCGCCCCGCCGTGGTGGCTGGGTGGTCGACATGCTGGGTTGGAACCGGATTCAGATCGATGCCGAGGCGGGCATGGCCCAGGTGCAGGCCGGGGCGAAGGTCGCGGCAATCCAAAACGCGGCGGAAGCCAAAGGCTGGTTTTATCCCCCCGATCCGTCATCCCGGGAATTTTGCACCATCGGAGGCAATATCGCCTGCAACGCAGGCGGGATGCACGGGGGCAAATACGGCGTGACCCGCGACTTCGTCCTGGCGTTGCAGGGCTTTCTGCCCACGGGCGAATTTGTGCAATGGGGCACGCCCACGAAAAAATTCTCCGCCGGTTTCAATTTGCGCGATCTGTGGATCGGCAGCGAAGGCATGCTGGGAATTGTCACGGGGGCGACGCTGAAGCTCATTCCCCAGCCGGCGGCGCGCTGGACCCTGTTGGCCGCCTTTGAGACGGAGATGGATGCCTTTCGGGCCGTGCGGGCGCTGTTTGCGACCCGCATCCAGCCGGCGATCTGCGAATTCCTGGACCGTTACTCGGTGCTGTGTGCCGAGCGTGCCACCGGGGCGACGGTCTTCCCTGGTCAAGGCGGGAAGCCGGTCGTTTTGCTGGAGCTCGCGGGCACGGCCAGCGAGGTGCGCGAACAAAAGCAGGCGGTGCTGGCCTGGGTGAAGCGCACCGCTCGCGCGCACCGCGAAGCGCGCAACCGGGCGGAAGCCGAAAAACTCTGGACCGTGCGCCGCAAATGCTCGGGCGCGATGTTCGAGCTGGGTGATTCCAAGCTCAATGAAGACGTGGTGGTCCCGCTGCACAATTGGGAGCGTTTTGGCCGGATTCTGGAAAAATTGCGCCGGACCTCAAAACTGCCGATTCCCACGTTTGGACACCTCGGCGATGGCAATCTGCACGTGAACATCATGTACCATCGGGCGGATCCGGTGGAATGCCGGGCGGCGGAAGCCGCGGTCCAGCAATTGATGGAAGCGGTCGTGGCCCTTGGCGGGGCCATCTCGGGGGAGCATGGCATCGGCCTGGCCAAGACGCCGTTCCTCCGGCTCCAGCATTCGCCCGCGCAAGTTCGCGCGATGCAGGCGGTCAAACACGCCCTCGACCCGAAAGGCATCCTCAACCCCGGAAAAATGTTCGAGGTTTTCGAGGTCTGGAAACATGAGCGCCTCAAGGTGAAGTTTCCTTGGGATCATAAATGAGCGAATGCTCCCGGCATCCGGATTTTAACCACAAAGATACAAAGATACTAAGGCCGATCCACTGACTTGGTTGCTGCCTGGGCTTTCCTTGTCTCTTTGCGCCTTTGTGGTTAAAAACCGATGGGCTTACCATTGTGAATGGTCTGTGAACAAATCGCAGGTTTTTCCATTGCGGGTCGGGGATGCCACCCTTCAATGGACCTTTTAATCCTGCATGTATCTCAAGGCGCTCAAGCTTCACGGCTTTAAAAGTTTCGCAGATCCCACCACGCTCCGGTTCGAGCCGGGTGTCACCGCCGTCGTCGGGCCCAATGGATGCGGGAAGTCCAATATCGCCGATGCCATTCGCTGGGTGCTGGGCGAACAGAGCGCCAAGGCCTTGCGCGGCGGTCGGATGCAGGATGTCATTTTTGAAGGAGCCGATACGCGCAAATCTGCCCAGTTGTGCGAAGTGGGGCTGTTGCTGACCGAATGCGAGCAGCAGCTCGGCAGCGAATTTCACGAGATCGAGATCATGCGTCGCGTCCATCGCGACGGCCAGAGCGAGTATTTTTTCAACGGCCAGCCCTGCCGGTTGAAGGACATCCACAAGCTTTTCATGGATACCGGCATTGGCCGGACCAGTTATTCCATCATGGCCCAGGGCCAGATCGACCAGATCCTGTCCTCGAAGCCGGAAGAGCGCCGCGCGGTCTTCGAAGAAGCGGCGGGCATCACCCGTTACAAAAGCCAGCGCCGGGAAGCGCTGGGCAAGCTGGCCTTGACCGAGCAAAATCTGGCCCGGGTGGCCGATGTGATCGGCGAAGTGGGACGCCAGATCGGCAGCCTTCGCCGCCAGGCCGCAAAGGCCATGCGCTACAAGCGGCTGAGCCACCGTCTGCGGCATCTCAGTTTGGCGTGGAGCGGTTACCATCACGGGCAACTCAGCGCGACGCTGGGCGATCTCGATGCCAAGGTCGTGGCGATGCGCGCCCATGCTGAGGCGCGCCGGGCCAATCTCGAGGAGCAGCAGATCGCGTTGGATGAAAAGAAAACCCACCGCAGCCGCCTCAACCAGCGCGTTCAGGATGCGCAGCAGGCGGTGTTCGATCTTCGCTCCCAAAAGGAAGCGGCGGAAAACGCGGCCAATCTCGCCCAGATCAAACGCACGGGATTGGAAGACCGGCTGGGCTCTTCCCGCGACAATCTCGGCGAACTCGAAATGCAGCTGCGCGAAGTGGGCGTCCAGGTGGACACCGGGGCGCAGGACAAGCAAATGCAGCTTGGGCTGCTCGGCAGTTCGGACGCGGTCTTCCAGCAGCGGAATCGCGAGATGGCGATCGTCGAAGGCGAACTGAGCAAGCTGGAGCAGGAACTGCAGCAGGCGAAATTCCACGTGTTGCAACTCGAGAGCACCGCGGCGCGTTTGCGCACCGACTGCTCGGGCTACGAAGTCGATCAAAAGACGAGCGTGCACCGGCACGACATGCTCGCCCAGGAGTTGGCGGGAGTGAAGGCGCAGCAGGCCACCGCGGAGCAGATGCTCGCGGAACTGACGGCCCGGCTCGAAGCGGCCCTGGCCGACAAAGCCCGGGTGCATGAAGAAGCGAACACCGCCCAGCAGGCCATCACCGACCTGACCCGCGAATTTCGCGAAGCCCAGCGCAAACTCCAGGAAGTAGACCGCCAGCTCGCCCAGCGGGGCGCGCGGCTGAAACTTTTGCAGCAGCTCCAGGAACGGTGGGAAGGCTTTGGCGAGGGAGCGAAGGCCGTCCTACAGGGACGACTCGATGCCGCGTTGGCCGGGGCGAAACCCGCTCCGATTACCCAAGGCCTCGAGGTAAAACCCGAATTTGGCCGCGCGCTGGAAGCGCTGCTGGGGTCGGCGGCCGAGGCCATTTGCGTCAGCGATATTGAGACGGCCCAGCGCATTCTGGCCCAGCTCGAGCAGGAGCAAATCGGCTCGGTCGTGCTGCAAGTGGCGGATTACGGGCCCAGTCGTACCGATGCCGGGCTGGCCCTGCCGGCGTTTCTTTCGCCGGCAACCACGGCGCTGGCCAATCTCAATCCGGCCCATCCAGCGGCGGCGTTGCTTGCGAGCTGCTACGTCACCGACGACCTCGGGGCATTTCTCGCCTATTGGAAGGCGAATCCTGATTTCAGTTTTCTCGCGGTGGCCTCCCGCAAGGGAGAGGTCGTCGACCGGCGCGGCTTTGTGGCCGGCGGTTTTCAAAGCGCGAAAAAACAGTCCCACAGCATTGTCCAGCGGGAGATCGATCTCCGGGAAACCGCCCGGGCGTTGGTGGACGAACAAAAGCTGCACGACGACCAGAAGGTGCAGATCGACGCGCTGAACGCCCGGCTGGCCGAGGCGGAACAGACGTTGGAGCAGCGCCGGGCCGATGTGCTGGCCGCCAGCCAGAACATGGCTTCCGTCCAGGCCGAGCAACGGAACGCCCAGCGCACGAGTGAAGACCTTGGAAACCGCCTGCGGCGCATGGAAGGGGAGTTGATCTCCCTGGAGCAGGCCCGCAACGAGGCGCATGCCCGCTGGGAAAAAGCCCAGGCCGGCCTCAACGAGGCCGAATCGGCGGCCGCGGCGCAGCGCGAAAAAATTCAGAAATTGGAAATCCGCCAGGGCGAGATCCGGACCGATCGCGATGTGAAGCGTGAGTCGCTGGCGCAATCCCGGCTCGAACTCGCGGAACGGCGGCAAAAAGTGGAAGTACTGGACCGCGGTCTCGGCGAGATGGAACGCCGCCGCCAGCAGTTGAACGAACTGCTGGTGCAGCGACAGCATGAGATCGAAGTCTGGACGGAACAGACCACCGAGCTTGAGCAGGAATCAGCGGCCCAGCGCGCCCGCGGCGCCCAGCTGGCGGAAACGCTGGTCGTGGCCCAGGAGCAGGTCGAAAAAGTGCGCCAGGAGCTCATGGCGGTGGAACGGGAAATCAATGGTCTCGAAATCGCCCAGAGCACGGTCCGGACGGAGTCCGAATCGGCCCATGACGAATTGAGTTCACACGAGATCAAACTCGCGGAAAACCGGCAGCGCGCGCAGTTTCTCACGGAAGAAGTGACGCGGGAATTCCAGACGGACGTCTCGACCATCGACTGGAAACACCAGCTCTGGCATGCCGACGACGAGCCCGAAGGCCTCAAGCCGCTCGATTTGGACGAAGACGAGGATGGCGAGCCGGGTGAAGTAAAAACCGAGGAAGCTGCGGCTGAGCCCAAACGCCGGCGGAAAGCCAAAGCAGCCAAAGGCGAGCCCACGGCGGACGATCTCGTTGCGCTGGAGGCGACACGCTGGGAGGACGTGAAAGGGGAGGCGGACGCCTTGCGCCATCGCTTGAACAGCATGGGCGCCGTCAATCTCGTCGCCATCGAGGAATATGCCGATCTCAAGCAGCGGCACGATTTTCTCACCGGCCAGTGCAACGATCTCACTACGGCCAAGGCCGAACTGCTCAAGGCGATCGATGAGATCAATCAGACGTCGCTGCGCCAGTTCCAGGTGACGTTCGATCAGATCAAAAAGAACTTCGAATACACGTTCCAGACGCTGTTTGGCGGCGGCCGGGCCGCGCTCGAGCTCATTCAGGCGGAGGACATTCTGGAAAGCGGCATTGAAATCGTCGCGCAGCCTCCGGGGACGAAACTAAAGAGCATCACCTTGCTTTCGGGCGGACAGAAAACGCTCACGGCCGTCGCGCTGCTCTTCGCGCTCTACATGGTCAAGCCCTCGCCCTTCTGTTTGCTGGACGAGCTCGATGCGCCTTTGGATGAATCCAACATTGGCCGGTTTACCGACCTCCTGAAGAAATTCGTCAGCGAATCGCAGTTCATCATCATCACCCACAACAAGCGCACGGTCGCGGCGGCCGACGCGATTTACGGAGTGACGATGGAGGAACGCGGGGTTTCGAAGACGGTTTCGATGCGGTTCAACCACGAGCACGGCGGCACCGAATCGCATCCGCAGAACATTGCGGAAGCGGTGACCTCCGCCAAACCGGCCGACGCTTCGGCGTAAAGAGTGACGGGCAACGCGACGAAAGCGTCACTTCCCAAGCGAGGATCTGTCGCGGCGGTCTATGACCGCCGCACCATTCAGGCAGCCAATCCGCGGCAGCCTCAGATCTTGGCGAGCAGTTTATCCTTCAAGGCCGCTTTGGGCATCATGCCGACGATTTGCTCTGCGAGCTGGCCGCCCTTGAAGAGCAGCATGGTGGGAATGGCGCGCACGCCATATTCGGCCGCGACGCTCTCGTGATCGTCGATATTGAGCTTGGCGATCGTCAACTTGCCGTCGAGCTCAGTCGCGAGTTCCTCGAGAATCGGGGCGATGGCCTTGCAGGGGCCGCACCACGGGGCCCAGAAATCGACGAGCACAGGCGTGGTCGAGCTGGCGACGGTGCTTTTGAACGAATCAGCGGTGAGATTGGCGATTTTGTCGGACATAAAGAATAAGGGAAGCAGGCGCGGCGAAAATGCAACTCGGCTTAGCTCGGTTCGGATTTCTGGATAATATCTGCGAGCTCCTTGCGATCGACGTTCTCGAGATGTTTGTCGCGGCGTTTCAACTCCTCAAACGTTTTCACGACCGTCTCTGTCATACGCTCGTGGGTTTCCTGGGAGCCGCCCACGAGGAGGAATTGCTCGCCGGAGGTGACGCGCTTGTGGCCGTCC
Organism: Opitutus sp. GAS368; assembly: GCA_945859965.1. Taxonomy (GTDB): domain Bacteria; phylum Verrucomicrobiota; class Verrucomicrobiia; order Opitutales; family Opitutaceae; genus CAMAPG01. The sequence goes on from CAMAPG010000060.1 coordinate 8,893, forward strand.
GCATTGTCGAGGCCAAGGCCGACCAAGCCGGCTTTGCCGGTGGGTTGGCGCTTGCGGACAGGTTTGGCGGGTTTTTTGCTCACGCCGTCACCGTGCTCGGGTTGTCCGCGGTTTCAAGCGGGATTTGATCTTCGACGGCGGTGCACACGATATCGGCGTAGGTCTCGTCCTGCTGCAGGCGCAGGCGCCGCAGGCGGGTGAGCTCGAGCACCGCCAGGAAGGTCGCAACGAGCAGGCGCAGGGTGATCTTGGTGGTAAAAAGTTGGGAGAAGATGAAGGTTTTTTCCGTCTGGATCCGGGCCAGGATCCACTCCATCTGGTCGGACACGGTCACCTGCTCATCGTGAATTTCGCCCACGACGAGTTTTTCGGCGAGGCGGCGCAGGACATGGTTGAAGGCATGCCAGAGCTCGATGCGATCGACGCTTTTAAGCGGGCGGTCCTGCGGATCGATCGATAAGGCCGAGACGTAACGCTCCATCAGATCCTGCCGCGTCGTGATCAGTTCGCCCAGCTTGGCCGAGGCTTCCTTGAATTTCTTGTATTGCAGCAGCTGGTGGACGAGTTCCCAGCGAGGGTCCATTTCATCCTCCTCGGCATTGGGGTCGATCGCCGCGAGGCCTTTGGGGAGGAGCATGCGGCTTTTGATCTCCATCAGGGTGGCGGCCATGACGAAAAAGTCGCCCGCGATCTCGATGTCGAGCTGCTGCATCGCATGCAGCGCGTCGATGTATTGCCGCGTCACCGACTCGATCGGGATGTCGTAGATGTCGAGTTCGCTTTTGCGGATGAGAAAAAGCAGCAGGTCGAGCGGACCTTCGAACACTTGTAGCTTGATGCGATAGTCGGAATCGGGAACCACGATCCCGCAATGCTTGGGACTGGTTGGGACGCAGCAATGGAAAAATTGCTGCGGAAAACCACCCGGATCAGGTTCGCCGGAGCGAGGCCACGAAGAATCCGTCTGTATCGTGCTGTGCCGGCAGAAAGGTCAGGCTGGAGGGAGCCGGGCTGGATCGAAACGTCTGGTGAAACGGGACGGGGGAGAAATCGGGATGGGCCTGCAGGAAGGCAGCGATCACGTCTTCATTTTCGCGCTGGCAGAGGGAGCACGTGGCGTAAATCAACCGCCCTCCGGCCCGCACCCGCGCACTGAAGAGCGCAAGTAATTCGAGTTGTTGCCGCGCTGCGCTTTCGATCTGGGCGGGGAGCGTGGTCCATTTGAGGTGCGGAGCACGCCGCCACGTGCCCGAGCCACTGCAGGGGGCGTCGACCAGCACACCGTCATAAAGTGTTTCGGGAGTTGCGCGAAGGGTCGTGATGCTGCGGAGTCCGGCTCGTTTGGCGCGCAGCCCGAGTTCGGCCAAGGCGCCGGGACGGATGTCATGGGCGTCGATGTGGCCGGATGTGCCCAACAGGTTCGCCAATTGTAACGTCTTGCCGCCCGCCCCGGCGCACGCATCCAGCCAGCGTCCACCGGCTTCGACCCCAACCGACTCGAGAATCATCTGCGAGCCCAGGTCCTGGATTTCGAACTGACCGCTCCGGTAGGCTTCCGTTTGAGTGAGGTCTGCCTCGGTCAGGACTTGGATGGCCGAGTGAAGGAGTTCGCTCCTCCGGTAGCTCCATCCGCGCGTTTCGAATTCAGCCACGACGCGGGCTGGCTGGTCGGTCTGCAGACGCAGCCAAAGGGGGGCACGCGCGAGCAAACGGTCAATTTGGTCCGGAGCAAATGCAGCCGGGCAGTGGTCGCGAAACCATTCGGGGAGAACGCAAGGAAGCGGCTCGGACACGGTTCCGCCGGCTGCAAGCTGTCGCTGCGCAATGTCCGCTCGCGCTGCGACCGAAGCAGGGCAGGGCGGCCAATTTTCGGTGAGGGCGGTGCGAAACGCATGGGTGGAGGGCGTGTCGGTGGCCAGCCAGGCGATCAGCTGGATCGCTTGCTCGTTTTGACCCCGGTCGAGCAAGGACTCGATCCACGGGAGGTAGCGCAGGACAGTGTAGATCAGCTCGCGGTAAAGCCGCCGGTCACGCGAACCGAAGGAACGGTTGCCTGCCAGCAGCTGTTGGATGCGCGCCGGGAGGTTGACGTCCTGGCGCCAGTGCGGCCGCAGGGCGGCAAGCAGGCGGAGCACGGTTTGCTGCTGGCTGCCGGTGAGGCTCATTTCCTTCGGTTAAAACCGGATGGCCTCGATCTGGATATTAAAGCCGAAGTTGCTTTCACGGCTGCGCCCTTCGTAGACCGTGATCGCGTATTCGATGCGCCAGGTGTTATCGAGATTGTGCCGGATGCCGTAGGATTGCTCGACGAAACGCTTCCGGCGCGCGTCATAGTGCAAACGGGTCATGGCTTCGTACGCCTCGTTGATCCGGACGGTGCCACCGACAAAATATTCCGCGATATCGCGGCGCAAATAATGGTTGGCCACGCGGATCGACCACTGGTCCCCGTCCTGGATGGTCAGGCCGGTCTGAAGCTGGCGGAGGGTGAACGATTGCGGGGAAAAACTCTGGAAAACGTCGAGGCGCAGCCACCGCGCTGGCATGGCCGCCAGTTCGGTGTGGATCTCTGAAAGTTCGTGCTCGCCGGGCGGGCGTTCGAAGCGGAAGTCGGCGGCGGCGTTGAAGAGAAAAAGATCGCGCGAACCGTAGACCGGGTCGCGGGTTTGCAGGGTGTTGTCCACGCCGACCCGCAGGGTATTGAGGGCGTGCAAGTCGTCGATGTTGCGCGTGGGGCCGATCCCCAGGGGAGGCAGATAGGTGGAAAACGTTTCGCGATCGATGGGAGGAATGTAACGGCGGCCCCGATCGGCTTCCGGTGCGTAGCGATAACTCAGGCGCGGCGTGAGGAGATGCCGGAGGCCGTCGATCTGCCATTGCTCATTCTTGTAATTGAGCGTTGCGCTCGAACGGAGATCAGCGTCGAAGCCAACCTCGCCCAGCGTGCGAGTGTAGCCGCCATTGGCGGCCGCGCCGGCGGTATTGGTGTAATGGGTGATGCGGCCGCCGACGATTGGCTTGAAAGTGAGCCATTCGCGCGGATTGAACGGCCGGGTCAGCGCATAATAGGCATCGAGCCGGTCGCTGCGCAGCTTGGCACCGGTCAGCACCGGATCCTCGCGCAGCACGGTGGCGCTGGCGTTGAACTGCTGGTAGAATCCGTTCCCGAGGGCGAGCGGCAGCAGGTCGAAGCGCACTTCCGGCAGGCGTTGCTGCACTTGCTGGAAATCATTCGGCTGGAAACGGGTGAACAGCGAAACGAAATAGTTTTTTGAGGTGTAGACCGATTCGAGAAACGTATCGGGTTCCTGCACGGCGTAAAACGCGCGGGGGCGGAAGTCGCGGAGGATTTCCGAGTCCTTCCAATAGTTCAACTGGGCGGACAGGGTCAGATTGTCCGTCAGTTCCTGACGATGTTGCCATTCGACATACCCGCGATTCGCCGGCACGGGTCGGCCGAGCTGATCGGTGAGTTTTTCTCCATAGTCGTGAATGAACCCCGATCGAAAGTAGCCGTTGAGTGAGTCGGGATCGCTGGGCGCTGCATAGCGGCCGGCCGGGCCGACCATGAGGCCGCGGGCGGTATAGAAGCCGATATCCCCGCCGACGTTCACGCCGGGGGCCAAAGGCACCCACAGCCCGGCATCGATGTTGGCGCCGAGCGAAGCGCGGTAACCGGCGGCCAGCGTGAGGTAGGGCGCGAGCGGTTCGTTGAGGCGCTGCTCAAATTTCCGCAGGCCAATCGGCGTGACCAGGCCCACTCCGATTTGGCCCTTTTCCGCCCGAATCGCCTTGCCGGGCGCATAGGTGATTTTATCGGCCGAAATGGTCGGCACAAAAGGCCCGGGCTCGCGAAAGGTGACCACGGCATTGTTCACCGTCATCTCGTCCTTTTTGCCCGACGCGGAACTTCCCTGGGCGTAAATTGGATAGCTGCCGGTGCGGATGTTTTCCGCGGTGAAGGAGTCGTCAAGGCGGTGATAAACCAGGCTGTCGGCGAGCAAGCGCTCCGGACCGCGGGTGAATTCAACATGGCCGGTGGCCCAGGCGGTACCTGTCCTGAAATTGTACCGGATTTCATCGGCGAGCAGCAGGAGCCGGCCATCCGAAACGCGGGCCTGGCCGGTGACGGTGACTTCATCTTTTTCCCAAACGGTGTTGATCCCGCGAATCAGGGGTTGTTGCACCTCTTCGGCGCGCGCGCACAGCGTCAGGACGACGGTCAGGAAGAGCGTGAAACGACAAAACACGCCGGAGCAAACGCGCCGCCGCGCCGTCGCGCAAGCTCCCAGCGGCGCCTGTGCACTTTTCGCTTTCCGGCCTGCGCCGGGGGGCCCATCGTCCGCCCGCTTATGCCCAAGGCCGCTCCAACCTCCTCCGCTCTCAAGGAAATGTCCCAACTCGGCGCCGAGATCCGGGAATTGGGGCGATCGCTGGGCAAAGTGATCACGCAATTGGAAGGGCAGGCGACGTTTGAACGGGTTGAGCAATTGCGCAAACTGGCCAAGGCCAGCCGGACGGGCACGGCCGGGGCCGCGTCCGAACTCGCTGCGGCGGTGGGAAAGCTCACGGCGGCCGAGGCCTTTAACCAGGCGATGGCATTTACGCTTTATTTCGAGCTGGTGAACCGCGCGGAGGAAAATTTCCGCATCCGCTTGCTGCGGCGCCGCCGGGCCGCGCAACTGAGCGCAGCGGAAGCGATCCCGCCGATACGCGAAAGCATTGAAGCGGCGGTCGAGGAGCTCAAACGCCGCGGGGTCGATTCGGCGGCGATGCAGGCCCTAGTCGATCGCCTGGCGATCGAACTGGTGTTCACCGCGCACCCGACCGAATCGAAGCGCCGGACGTTGCTTACCAAGCTTCGCCGCCTCGGCGAAGTCTTGCGGCACCGGGC
>CAMAPG010000061.1 GCA_945859965.1 Opitutus sp. GAS368
GACCATGCCCGGGCCTGCGGCGGGGTCCAGCCCTTTTTGTGTCATAAAAACCACGAACCCCAGGCGGTTTTGAACCCAAAAGGTACGAAGACACAAAGAAAACTCCGGCCCGATCTTTGCGCCTTTGTGGTTAATAAATTCCGATGCCCGACAGATTTAACGCCGGGTCCAACGTGTCACTTGCCAATAGGGGACTTCTTCGGGAGCGATTTGGATCCGATGCACGGTTTCCTCCTGCAGGGTCCAATGGTTCAAAACCGCACCCGATTTTACGTCGAGGCGTGAATCGAAATTCAGCAGCAGGAGCTCCTGCGATGAGCCGGTGGTCCATGCCGGATCGTTGGCTCCATTCCATTGTAGGGCCGGTTCCAAGCGTCGGAGATAGTATTGTTGGTTCACTGGAACCGCGTGCACGGGCTGGGCCACGACGATCGCCCGGGTTGGCCCGGGCAGGGCCCGCACGATTTGGCGCACCTGTTGATCATTGACCGACTTGTACGGTTTTTGGACATCGCGGATCATGCCGATCACGGCAACCAGCAGGAGGACAACGAGCGTCACGAGCGTCGTTATCTGGCGCCGGCGCTCGGTGCGAATTGTCCGCTCAAACACCATTTGCAAGCCCCACGCGGCCAGCAGGCAGATGACGGGGGCGAGATGCTGGGCGATCCGGGCGCTGCCACCATAGGGATAACGATGCAGGATCGCGGCGATGAAGGTGAGTGCGAAGGGTGCGAAGAGCAGCAGTTGGATCGGTCGAGGTGATCGACGGATAAAACCGCAGGCGCCGATCAGGAAGAGGAGAAAGGTGAGGGTGCTGCCGCCATTTTTCCCACCGACTGGATAGGCGAACAGGTTTCCCGTGTGAATATTCACCAGCCACCGCAAAAGGGCCGGCACAGCGCTGGGCGGAAACGATTCCTTCCAGTAGAGCTGCATCGGCGTGCCGGTGCTGTGGTACTGGGCGTTGCCCACTTTTTGGTACACGAGCAGGAAGGTCGCCGCCGTGAGCAGTCCGCAAGCCAGCCAAATTGCGGTCGCCGGCCGCTCGCGCTGGGTGCCTACGGTCATCGTCGCTGCGAGCAAAACCCCTCCGGCGAGAAAGACCGAAGGATAGGAGCCGGCGAGCGCGAGCGGGAGCGCGGCGGCCAGGAGCCAGCCGTAGCGCGTGCGCTGCGGCTGCAGCAGCCAGGCGGTGGCGAGGAAGAGCAGGCCGGTCGCCGCCAGCTGGTCATAGGCGTAGGGTTTGATCTCAACCGCGTGCCGCACGGGATAGTAGCCGAGGACAAAAAATCCCAGGGCAAACGTCACGGCCGATCCGGAAAGCAGCAGCCGGCACCAGCGCCAAAAGAGAAAGACCGAGCCCAGACCCGCGAGCAAAGGCAGCAAACGCAGCGCGTACTCGGAGGCGCCCAGGATTTTCTGGACCGCCAGTTCCGATAGCAGAAACAGCGCCGGCGCCACCTGCATGTAGTCGAGAGGCTGGAGAATGGTGCTGAAATCCCGGTCCATGAGGTTCAGCGCAATGAACGCTTCGTCGCCCCACACCGGCATGCACAACAGGTAGCGCAACAGGCGCCAGAACAGGCCGGCTCCGATGAGCACTACCGCCCAGCGGTTCAGTTTCTCGTCCCATTCAGAGAGATCGGTGTTCGGAGCGAAAAGGCTCCGCCATGGGAGACGCGTTCGGGCTGACGAAGGGGCGGCCTGAACTGAAGAGGGGACGGGCATCCGGGCTTCACCCAAAGCGGGTTTATGCAGCGCGGCCATCGAAAAACGCGACGACGAGCGTGCGGGCCGGCGGGCTCGCGTTATCAGCGAGGGTGCGGCCGTCGTCCCAACGGCCATTTTAAAGGGGGGTGGCGGTCGGGACGACCGCCGCTACCTACAAAAAAGCCGGCCTAAGAAAAGGCCGGCTCGAGAAACGAAAGCAAAGATCAGGCTCAGCTGAGCTTCACACCCTTGGCTTTGGCGGACCGCAGGAGGGCATCCGCCATGTCGGAAGGCGTGATGGCGACTTCGATCCCGCACTCCTTGAAGACAGCGATCTTCGCCTCGGCGGTATCCTCGGCGCCGCCCACGATCGCACCGGCGTGACCCATGCGGCGGCCGGCGGGTGCGGTGGCTCCGGCAATGAAACCGGCGACGGGCTTCTTGACGTTGGCCTTGATCCAGCGCGCGGCCTCAACCTCGGCGTTTCCGCCGATTTCACCGATCAGGATGATGCCATGCGTTTCCGGGTCGTCGTTGAACATCTTGATGACATCGAGATGGGACGTGCCGTTGACCGGATCGCCGCCGATGCCGACGCACGTCGACTGGCCGATGTTCTTGGACGTGAGTTGGAACACCGCCTCGTACGTGAGGGTGCCGGAACGCGAGACGACGCCGACGTGGCCCTTCTTGTGAATATAGCCGGGGGCGATGCCGATGCGGCAGCCGCCGAATGAATCCTTGCCCGTGCCGGGAGTGACGACCCCGGGGCAATTCGGGCCCACCAGCCGGGTCTTGCTGCCTTGCATGGTACGTTTCACCCGCACCATGTCCTTCACCGGGATGCCCTCGGTGATGGCGACCACGAGCTCGAGACCCGCGTCCACGCCCTCGAGGATCGCGTCACCGGCAAACGGTGGCGGTACGAAAACGACGGAAACAGTGGCGCCGGTCGCCTTCACGGCGTCGGCCACGGAATTGAAAATCGGCACCCTGTGTTCCTTGTGCTCGAAAAACTGGCCGCCCTTGCCGGGCGTGACGCCGGCCACGACTTTCGTGCCGTAGTCGAGCGAGAGTTTGGCGTGCCGGCCGCCGAAGTCGCCGGTGATGCCTTGGACCAGGATCTTGGTTTCGGGAGAGATGAGAATGGACATGATAGTAGCGAGTAGTGAGTAGCGGGTAGAGCAGGAGGCGGGTGGCTTAGATGCTCGCTACCCGCTGCTCACTACTCGCTACATAAGGTTAAGCAGCGACGAGTTTGACGATTTTCTGCGCGGCATCGGCCATGGTGTCGCCCGAGACGAGCGCGAGGCCGGAGCTGGCGAGGGTGGCTTTGCCCGCGGCAACATTGTTGCCTTCGAGGCGGACGACGAGCGGCAGCTTGAGCCCGACCTCCTTGACGGCTTCGACGATGCCCGTGGCGATCACGTTGCAGTCCATGATGCCGCCGAAGATATTAACGAAGATGCCCTTCACGTTCGGGTCGCCGAGGATGATCTTGAACGCGGCCACGACCTGGTCCTTCGAGGCGCCGCCGCCGACGTCAAGGAAGTTGGCGGGACTGCCGCCAAAATGCTTGATGATATCCATCGTGCTCATGGCCAGACCGGCGCCGTTGACGAGACACGCGATGTTGCCGTCGAGCGCGATGTAGCTGAGTGAGAACTTCGAGGCCTCGATTTCCTTCGGGTCTTCCTCGTTGAGATCGCGGAGGGCGACGATCTCGGGGTGACGGAACAGAGCGTTGTCGTCGAACGAGACCTTGGCGTCGAGGGCGAGGATTTCGCCGGTCGGCGTGCTGATCAAGGGATTGACCTCGATCATTGCTGCGTCCGATTCCCAATAGGCATTGTAGAGCGTGCGGATGAGCTTGGCCGCGTTCTTGGCCTCGGAGCCGGCAAAGCCCAGCTTGAAGATCAATTCGCGCACCTGGAAATCCGCCAGGCCGTAGGCTGGATCGACGAAGATCTTGAAGAGCTTCTCGGGTGTCTCATGGGCCACTTTTTCGATTTCGACGCCGCCCTCGGTCGAGGCGACGATCACCGGCCGGGATGTGGCGCGATCGAGCAGGATCGCGAGGTAGTATTCCTTTTTGATGTCGCTCGCGACGGTGAAGTAAATCGTCTGGACCTTGCGGCCGGCGGCGCCGGTTTGGACGGTGACGAGAGTGTTGCCGAGCATCTTGCCGGCGATGTCCTTTGCCTCGGCCTTGGTTTTGCAGAATTTGACGCCGCCCTTGAAGCCGTTGGTGAACGTGCCCTTGCCGCGCCCGCCGGCGTGGATCTGCGATTTCACCATCGTGGGCCCCTCGGGCAACTGGGCCAGCGCCGTGTCGAGCTCCGCGGCGGATTTGGCGGCGGCGCCCTTGGGCACGGGAACGCCGAATTTTTCGAAGAGCGCTTTAGCCTGGTACTCGTGAATGTTCATAGGGGGAAGGTGAATTAGGCAGAAAGGGACGGGGGGAAGCACGCAAAAAAACGAGCCCACGGGGTATATCACCGCAGGGCAGCGCCACCGTGCCGGAGATTGCGTTTCCCTAATGCCGTTGCATGGTGCTGGCCGCCATGGACGCACACGAGGTAATGAAGGAACTCCTGAAGAGGACCAGCGCGAAGCAAATCGCGGCGGAGCTGAACCTGTCGCTTTCCCTGATCTACAAGTGGGCCGAACCGCCGGAGGATGACAGCGGCAGCGGCGCGAGCAGTCCGCTCGACCGGGTGGGTCAGTTGATCCGGGTGACGGGCGATGCGCGCATCGCGCAGTGGGTCTGTGAACGGACGAACGGTTTTTTCATCCGCAACCCGCAGGATTTGCCGGCCGGCCAGGCGTTGATTCCGATGACCAACGACATCGTCAAGGAATTCGCCGACATGCTGGCGACGATTGCAACCTCGGCCGCGGACAACACCATCACGAAGGACGAAGCGAAGAAAATCCGGGCTCGCTGGGAAGAGCTGAAAACGGTGACCGAAGGATTCGTCCAGTCAGCCGAGGGCGGGAGTTTCGGGCCGCCGAAGGAGAAGGATGTCCCGGAGAAAAAAGATTAGGGCGGTAAAGACCTGGGATTTTGGCCACGAAAGATCACAAGGAACACATAGAAATGATCTGACGGTTTGGTCTACGTGCTCTTTCGTGGTCAAAAATTCCGAAGCGAAGCCTCACTGGCGAATCCCTTAAATTAAAACGGGGGACGGGAAAAACCCAGGTGGAGGCGCAAACGCCAGACGGTAAATGCTTCGTCGCCAAAACCCTTTAGCAAGGCACTTTCCTGGTTGGCGACCATGCGGCGTTCCGGATCGCCCAGCCAGGCGGCGACTTCCGGGTCTTCGTGGATCGTATGGGAAAGGAGCAGTTCCGAGCCTTGGCAAAGGCTGCAGAGGCGGGCGCCGATGTTGACCGTGGTGCCGAAATAATCGAGACGCTCATTCTGGTTGATCGCCAGGCAGGGCCCTTGGTGCAGTCCAACCTTCAAGGCGAGCGGCTTCAGGGACGAGGCCGGCACCGAAACGCCAGGTGGCAGCGCAAAGTCGTTCGGCCGGGCCAGCCAGTGCTGGGCGTGCAGCATCGCACGCACGGCGGCGACGGGGCGCGGGAAGACGGCCATCACCGCATCGCCCATCGTTTTCACGACGGCGCCGTTTTCGGCGGCGCACGCGGCTTTCAGGATTTCAAAATGAGTGAGCACCCGGCCAAACGCGGGGGCATCGCCAATCTCCTTGTAGAGCTGGGTGGAATTTTTTAGGTCGGTGAAGACCACTGTCATTGAACCGACGGAGATTTTTTCCCCCGGCCGCAGCACTTCGCTGGCAAAGAGGTCGCGGAAAAGTTGCAGCGAGGTGACTTCCGCCGCCGTCGTGGACTTATCGCTCCAGGCGACATGTTCGACGATCGCCAGATGCTTTTCCTGGTCGACATTGACGATGGTCAATTCGCCATCCGGCGAGATTTCCGGCTCGGCCGAGGCGGCCGATCCCAGCGCAATGCGGACGTGCGCCGGCGCGCCCGGAGCCACCCGGAACGCGTGTTGGCCCGTGAGATCGGGGGAGCGCACCCGGTAGCGGCCGGGGGTCAGCGAGAGCGACAGCATCCGGTTCCCACCGCCCGGCAGGAGTTGCTGCGCGACAATGTGCGGGGTGATTTGCGGACCGCCCACGCAGTAATCGGCCCGTACCACCGGGCGGACGGAGGGATTGGGCGTGAAGGTGAGATCGACCGATTGGTCGAAATTGGCGGTGAAATCGATGTTGCACGAATCGCAGTGGCCGGCGGATTTCAAGTCGCCCAAGGTGCCGGTGCTGACCTTGGCACCCCGGCAATGCGGGCAAACGAGATCCCAGCTGAAATCGAGCAACCCCGCCCGTGTGGCATGCAGGAATAACTGCAGGGTTTCCGTCCGGTCGGTGCCCCATTGTTCGGCGAGGGCATGGGGGCGCATGCGGGCTGCGGCGAGGTCGTCGGCACTGCCCACGAAGGTGGCCAGGTGGTTGGCCAGCGATTCGGGTTGAGCGGCTTCCGTGATCAGCGCCCGGCGGATGGTCTCCAGCCGTTTGGCGCCGCCGGCGGCGAGTCGTGATTTTTGGGCCAGCTGGGAAACGCGCTGACCTTGCAGGGCGAAGTGATCATAACGCTGAAAGACTCGCTCGGTGATCGCACGGGCCGTCCGGCCGATCGAAAAAGGGAGGATCAGCCGGCCGAACAGATTGGCGGGCGTCAGTCGCATTTCATAGACCAGAGTCGTGCCTCCGTCAGGCCGGGCCTTGAGCTCGCAGCTCATGACCATTTTGGCCACGGGTCCGCTAAAGTAGGTGCGGTCGACGGCGTAGCGCTGGGATTCGATCCATTCGAAGGCCAGCTCGTCCCATTCGATGACAAGCCCCGCGACCTTGGCCCGGAGTCGCCGGGCATTGCTCACGGGCGAAAGGGAACCGATGGCTGGCGGCACCACGGTCACGGCCGGATAACCGCAATCGCGATTGAAGCGGTCCGTATTCGAGACCAGCGGCCAAAGCGCCTCCGGCGAAGCCTGGAGCTCCCATGTCCAGCGGAACCGTTGTTCGGGGTAAGGCACGTTATGTAACGTCGAACCCCCAGGGCCTAATTTTCAATGGCGAAGTGAGCGGATGCGGGGAAGACGGCACGCTCATTATTACGGGGAGAGCTAGCGCTTGGATGCAGCGGCATCCCATGTAGGGGCGACAACCTTACTTCAGCAGCTGCTGGGTGAGAAAAGCAGTCTGCAAACTGTGGAGCTCTTTCATGCCTTTTTGCGCGAGCACGAGCAGGCTCTGCAGCTGGTCGTTGGAAAACGTGGCTTCCTCGCCCGAGCCCTGGACTTCGACGAACTGACCTCGGCCGGTCATCACGATATTGAAGTCCACCTCGGCGTCCTTGTCTTCGACGTAGGCGAGGTCGAGCAGTTCGCGGTTGTCGAACACTCCGACGCTGAGCGCGGCGACCGAATCGATCAGGGGATTTTCCGCGAGTTTCTTTTGGTCGAGGAGTTTTTGGACGGCCAATCGCGCGGCGAGGTAGGCGCCAGTGATGGCGGCGGTGCGCGTGCCGCCGTCGGCCTGCAGCACGTCGCAATCGATCCACAGCGTGTTTTCGCCGAGCTTCATGAGATCGAGGACGGCGCGCAACGAACGGCCGATGAGACGTTGGATTTCAACAGTGCGGCCGTCGATTTTTCCCCGGGAGATATCGCGCTGCTTCCGGTCGAGCGTGGAGTAGGGCAGCATCGAGTACTCGGCGGTGAGCCAGCCGCCCTTGACGCCTTGCTGCCGCATCCAGGCCGGAACTTTCGGCTCGATCGTAGCGGCGCAGATCACCCGGGTCAGGCCGAACGACACCAGCACGGAGCCGGTGGCGTACGGGGCGATATTGGCCTCGAAGGTGATCTTGCGCAGTTGGTCGGGCTTGCGGCCGTCGGCGCGCGGGGCATTGGAACTCATGGACCACGGCATCGCGGCGGGGCGGCGGTGGCAAGACGCAAGGCGAGGTCTTGAAGTCATCTTCGGACAGCTTGTTATTCTGAGCGCAGCGAAGAATCCACTTGGCTGACATCGAAGCCGACGCGACATCGCACTGGATTCTTCGCTGCGCTCAGAATGGCAAACCCTTAGCGACGTTTTCTTTGATTGAAAAACGATCCGTTCAACCGCGCCACTTGCCCAGGCCAGCTGCCTCAGGCGCATCGAGCGTTAAATGTTGAGCGTTGAAAGTTCGACTGTTTCTTCGCGGAGCGACTCATGCGGGGTGAGGGCACCCCGCCAACATTCATCCACTCAGGCGCGCGGGGCGCGTTCCTCGCGCTCGATCGGCTTGAGCGTGGTCTTCTGCTCGGATTGCCGGGTCATGAAGGAAATCAGGCGGTCGTTGAAATCCTTGGCGGGATCGTGACCCATTTTCTTGAGCGCCTGGGTGAGGGCGGCGACCTCCACGAGCCGGGCGATGTCGCGGCCGGGACGGACGAACAGCTCGATATGCGGCACCTTCATGTTGAGGATCTCGTAGAAATTCTCCTCGAGGCCGGTGCGTTCCTCGATCGCCTCCGGCGTCCACTCCCGCAGCGAAACGACCATGTCGATGCGTTTCTCCAGCCGGATCGATTTCACCCCGAACATTTCCGCGATGTTGATGATGCCGATGCCGCGACACTCCATGTAGCCGCGGTTGAGCGCGCGGCTCGAGGCCATGAGTTCGCGTTCGTCGAGGAGCTTGATCACGGTGAGATCGTCGGCGACGAGCGAATGGCCGCGCTCGATCAGGGCGAGCGCACACTCGCTTTTGCCCACGCCGGAATCGCCGCGGAGCATCACGCCGACGCCCTTGATATCGAGCGTGGTCGCATGCTCGGTGGCGTTGGGGGCAAATTCGTTGTCGATGCAGAGCGTCGCCAGGTTCACGAAATTCATCGTGATCATGGGCGTGCGGAAGATCGGCAGGTTCATTTCCGTTGCCACCTCGACCATCGGGTGGGTGGGTTTGAAATTGCGGGTGAGGATCAGGCAGGGAATGCCCTTTTTCACCATCTGCTGGAAAATCTCGATCTGCCGGCGCTGGGAAAGCGTCTTGAGATAGGTCATCTCGGCGGCGCCCATCACCTGGATGCGTTTGTTCGCGAAATATTTGAAGAACCCGGTCAACGCGAGGGCCGGCCGGTTGATGCTTACCTCGCGAATCAAGCGGTGCAGCCCCGCTTCGCCGGTCACCAGTTCCAGCATCAACCGTTCACGATAGGCTTCGTGAAAGTGGGCGACGGTGATCCCGTGGATGGCCTTTTGCATGGATTTGCTGGTAGTAGCGAGTAGCGGGTAGTGGGTAGCGAGTAGAGGATAAATTTCAGGCCACCCCCTGAGGTAGCCTGCCCTCCATAGCCTCGGCGAAGGAGGGTCGGTGGCGCCAGGTCGGCGACCTGACCTACAAGTTGAAGCTCTCTCCCAGGTAGAATTTGCGCGCCTGCTCATCCTTGATCAGGAAATCGCCCGTGCCTTCGGTGAGGACCTTGCCTTGGTGGATCAGGTAGGCGCGGTCGACGATCCGGAGCGTTTCGCGCACGTTGTGATCCGTGACGACGACGCCGATCCCGCGGGCTTTCAGCTGCAGGATGATCTTCTGGACCTCGGCGACCGAGATCGGATCGATCGCGGCGAACGGCTCATCCATCAGCAGGAATTTCGGCTGGGTGACGAGGGCGCGCGCGATCTCGAGTCGGCGGCGTTCACCGCCGGAAAGGGTGTAGGCCTTTTGCTTGGCCAGGGGTGCGAGGCTGAGTTCCTCGAGATGATGCTGCACGCGGGCCTTGCGTTCGCCGCGCGGCACGCCGATGGCCTCGACAATCGCGAGGATGTTTTCCTCGACGGTCAGCTTGCGGAAAACCGACGCTTCCTGCGGCAGATAACCGATGCCGTGACGTGCGCGCTCGTGCATGCGCAGCCGGGTGATGTCCCGTGCATCCAGGCGCACGCGGCCTTTCGTGGGGGGAACGAGGCCCACGATCATGTAGAAGGTGGTGGTTTTTCCGGCACCGTTGGGGCCGAGCAGGCCGACGATTTCGCCCGCGTTGAATTTAAGGCTCACTCCGTCGACCACCGCGCGCGCGCCATAAGTCTTGGCCAGATTCTCGGTGAGAATGGCGGAGGAACCCGCCGGGGTGGTTGCGGAAACGGTGGCCATCGGGGATTACTTGGCCGGCTCGGCTTTGGGCACGACCACGGCGGGCGGTGCAGGTTCGTTTTTGTCGAAGCCCAGGTCCTTGATGGCGGGAAGTGTCAGCTTCGTGGGCTCGTTGGTATTGCCCTCGATGACCGCGCGGCGTTGTCCGCGGTACAGGATCATGCGCGGACCGGCGGCGACATAGTCTTCATCCATACTGCGGATCACGGGGTCTTCGCTGAGCACGATCTTGTCCTCTCCGGGAAAAATCTCGGCCCGGCCGCAGGTCGCTTCGCGCGCGCCCTGTACGATGCGTACGTGCCCTATGGCGATGAGTGATTTGAAATAACCGTATTGTCCGAGAGTGGCCTTGGGATCGCCCTTGCGGATCGCCACCACCCGCAGGGAGTCGCAGTACAGTTTCAGGTTGGTGCCGGTCACGACGACTTTGTCCCGGAAGGTCGCAATGGTTTCGGTGTCGGTGCTGATGGTCTCGGCCAGGCCGGCGCATTCCACCACCGTGGGAATCGGTGTCGGTTCGGCGGCGGAAAAGGCACTGCGGAGAGCCAGCAACCAAGCGCAGCAGAGGACGCGGAGAGAGAGTTTCATCGGAGAATGTCGGGCAACTGGGCTTGAAAGACTACCCGGGTGTTTTTCTGGAGGGAAACCTTTTTCCCGGCGGGGTCATAGGTCCACTGCTCGCCGGTGATTTCAATGTCGTCCCGGATCACGCGCACGGATTTCTCCCCGCTCGCCAGGGTGGTGGAAGGCAGGAACGTGGCGACGGGAGCGAGGATGATGGTGTCGATCTGATTGGCGACATCGCTGGAGAAAAGCGTCAGGTTCATCTCGACAAGTTCAATGCGGTCCCCGCCCACGGTGCGCGCCAGCGAAGCCCGGAGCAGGGCCGAACGCGCCCCGGCGTCCGTGAAGAGCGGCAGCGAGAAATTCTTGCCGGCGGCGTTGCCCGTCAACTGGGCCGTCACGTTCAGCGGAGCGGTGACCATGAGCCAGGCGAGGCCGAGGAGAAGGATCGGGCGAAAGGCGTTCACGGAGGCGGGGGGAAGCCACGGCCTTCAAGAATGTGGTTGCACACCTCCCGCACGGCGCCGTGTCCGGCCCGGCGTTGGGTGACATAATCGCACGCTTCCAACGCGGCGGGGATGGCATCCGGGACCGTAATGCCGATACCCGCCCATTTGATCGCGGACGCATCGATGTCGTCGTCGCCCATGTAGGCGCATTGCGCGGGGGTTAGCTTGAGTTCGGCCGCGAGCGCCTGGAGCACCGCGAGCTTGTCGGTGCGGCCTTGGATCAGGTGCGGGATTTTGAGTTCGGTGGCCCGCGCCGTGGTGGCGAGGGAAAGGCGTCCGCTGATCCAAGCGGTCGCGACCCCGGCTTTGTGAAGGCGCACGAGGCCGAGCCCATCGAGGATCGAAAACGATTTCGCCTCGGTGCCATCGGAGGAAATTTGCACCGTGCCGTCGGTGAGGATGCCGTCCACGTCCATGGCAAAAAGCCGCACCGCGGCCCAGCGTTGCGGTTCAAGATAAGGCTTGGCGATCACGGGGAATGGCTTCTGTCCGGCGTGAGATTCGTCTCATCCCATCCAGGTGGCGATGAGATTGATCACTTTTTCCTTGGTCGGACGGAAAGCCTGTTCGAGCTCCGGTGCGAACGGCACCGGCAGATCGAGCGCCCCGATCCGCAGAGGGGCGGCCTTCAGCGCGGAAAAATTCCGCTCGGTCAGCTGAGCCACCAATTCGGCGCCGAAGCCGTGAGTACGGCGCCCTTCGTGTAGCACGATCAGGCGGCCGGTGCGCGCCAGGGAGGCTTGAATCGCATCGAGCTTCAAGGGCGAGAGACAGCGCAGATCGAACAGATCGAAGGTCATCTCGTATTCCACCCGGAAATAATCGGAGACCTCGGTGGCGAGGTGCACCATTTCGCCATAGGTGACCCAGGTGGCGGATTCGCCAGTGCGGAGATGTTTCGGCGACCAGACCTCGCGATAATTCGGATCCCAGGTCACCGGATATTTGCCGCGGCGGTAGAGGCCCTTGTGCTCGAAGAGCAGGACGGGATTGTTGTCCTCGTAGGCGGCGAGCAGGGCGTTGAACGCTTCCTGCGGAGTGCTGGGATACAGGGCCTTGAGCCCGGGCATGCACAGAAAGAGCGATTCCAGCTCTTGCGAATGGAAAGATCCGAAGGTCAGGCCGCCGCCGCAGGGCAGTCGCAACACCAGAGGGCAGGCGGCGCCGGAGCGAAAGTGCATCGTCGCGGCATTGAGCGTGATCTGGGTGGTGGCCTCGGTTGAAAAATCCGCGAATTGAAACTCCTCGATCGGACGATGGCCGTTGACGGCGAGACCGATGGTGTAACCCGTGCACGCGCTCTCGGCGAGCGGGGTGTTGAGCACGCGGGGACGGCCGAACTCTTTCAACAGTCCCTCCGTGACCTTGAAGGCGCCGCCGTAAACGCCGATGTCCTGACCGAGCAGTAGCGATTCCCGGCGCTCGGCGAGAATCTTCCGCAAGCCGCGGTTGATCGCCTGGGCCATCGTGAGCGCTTCTGCTTTGGCTGCGGGTTGAGCGGGATCGGATCCGAGGCTCGGAACCCACGGCAACGGGGCGGTATTCGGCGCAAACACATCGGCCTCCATTCCGTCGGGAGCGGGGCGGGGAGTGGCGAGGGAGATCTGGACGCAGCTTTCGAGAAAAGCGTCGAGTTCGGTTTCGAGCGCTTTGATTGGAGCCTCACCGAGCGCGGAAACCAACCGGGCGCGGAATTTCGGCAGAGGATCGCGGGCGGTAAAACCGTCGAGTTCGCCGGGCTCGAGGTAATCGCCTGTATCGTAGGCGGCATGTCCGCGCAAACGCAGGGTGTGGGCCTCGACCAGCATCGGGCGGGAGGTGGCGCGAACTTTTGCGACCACGGCGGCGAGCGTGCGGGTGCAGCCTTCGATATCCGTCGCATCGACTTTCAGGCCCTCCATCTGGTAACCGGCGGCCCGACGCCACAATTCCGTACCTTCCGTGAACTGCTCGCGGGTGTGGGTCGAATAGGCGTAACCGTTGTTCTCGATCACGAAGACGATCGGCAGGGAAAGCAGCGAGGCGAGGTTGAGCGATTCATGGACATCGCCGGTGCTGGAGCCGCCATCGCCAAAGAAAGCAAAGCCCACGGCGGAGTGGCCGAGGCGGCGCTGTGAATCGGTGGCCCCGAGCACCGGGCCGAGCATGGCACCGAGATGGCTGATCATCGGCAGGGAACGATTGTGCGGATCACCGTGATGAATGTTGCCCTCGCGCGCCTTGGTCGGGCTGCCGGCATTGGCAAAATACTGGTCGAGGTGATTGCACAGATGACCGCTCCAGATCAAATGGCCGGCGAGATCGCGGTGGGT
>CAMAPG010000062.1 GCA_945859965.1 Opitutus sp. GAS368
CTACCTGCTGGAACAGCCAGGGGACCGCTTTGTGCAGCTCGCGCGGGATTATTTCCAACGCCAGCAGCTGGCGCCGGCGCTGGCGGCCGACGCGGATTATTTCCGCGAGGTCATGCTGCTCAGCCAGCCGAAGGTGAAGGGAATCGACGAACTCCCGGCTTACACGGGCTATTTCTTCACGGAGGAATTTGCGATCGACGCGAAAGCGCGCGAAAAAGTCATGGGCAAGGGCGAGCCCAAGGCGCGCCTGGGTGAATTGCTTGCGGCCCTGCCGGCGGCGGATTTTTCCAGCGATGCGGCCCTGGAGCAAATGCTGCAGGCACTCGCGGCGAAAAATAATCTGGGCGTGGGCGACTACATCCATCCCGGGCGCCTGGCCGTATCGGGAACCAATGTCGGACCGACCTTCTATGGACTTTTCCGGGTTCTCGGCCGCGATCGCGTGGTCAATCGGATCGAACGTTTTTTAAAGGCGTCATAATGCGGGGACGGCTGTCCAAGTAGGGCAGGTCTCCGACTTGCCTTCTCCCTTGCGGAAAGGCGGGTCAGAGACCCGCCCTACTGGAGGAATACAGGGCGCTTACTGGCTGCTGCGCGGTTGGGCCAGACTGGGGTCCAAACGCACTGCTTCCTGGATATGGGTCAGGGCCTCTTCCGTCCGTCCTGCGGCGGAAAGACTGAGTGCCAGGTTGTAATGCGCGAGGGCGAAGGTTGGATCGCGTTGGAGAACGGCTTCGAACTGCGTGATCGCTTCGGGAATCCGGCCGAGCTGGGCGAGCGTGGTGCCAAGGTTGTAGCGCACCACGTTATAATTCGGGTCAATCCGCAGGGCGTGTTCGTAGTGCTTGATGGCTTCTTCGCCGCGCCCGACACTACCCAGGGCGTCGCCCAAATGATGGAGCGTCAGGGGGAGATTGGGTTCAAGGCGCAAAGCCTGTTGAAGGCGCGCGATGGCCTCCTCTTTGCGGCCGGTCTTTTTTAACGCGATGCCCAGGTTGATATGGCTTTCCGGACGAAGCGGGTTGATCTGAACGGCCCGTTCATCATGCAGAATTGCCGCCTCGAGCCGGTTTTCCTCCTGCAGATAGACGCCCAGATTGTGGTGGGCCTCATAGGAATCGGGCCTGATTTCAACCACTCGTTCGAGCAGGCTGATGGCTTCGTCATGCTGGCCTTTGTCGTGCAGCAAGCTGCTCTGCATGATGAGCAGCATCCAGCCGTCGGGATTACGCTCAAACATGGTCTGATAGAGCGTTTCTGCCCCGCGGTAGAGGCGGGCTTGCCGCACGGTTAAAACGCCAAGTGTCGTGACCAGCACGAGGACCAGGACAGGGCGGATCTTTTGGACATTCGCGGATGCGCTGGCGAAAAAACAGGTCAATCCGGCCGCGATGCCGGTGAATATTCCCACGCTGGCCAGATATTGGAAGTGATCGGCGACAAAGGAGAAAATAAAAGGAAAGACATTCAGAAAGCCGAGGACGGGGAAAAGTGATCCGATGAAAAGGAGCAGGACAGCCAGCGGAGCCCGAGAACGCCCCCGCCACCACCAACCCGCGGCGAGCAGGCCCAGCACGGCCAGGGGAAATCCATACTGCCAGATTTTTGCCGGATCGACCGTCCACCGCGGATAGAAAAACATCAGGTCGACCGGCCAGAACAATTTGCCCAGGTAGAAGCAAATAACCCGTCCGGCCAGCAAGCCCCGCTGGACCGCGCTGAGATCAAACGCGGCGCCTTCGGCTCCAATGATGGTCCGTTCGACCCAGGCCGTGAAGAGCCCGGTGGTCGCCCCGAGGGCAAACCAGGGCAGCAACGGCAGGACGTCGCGCTTCCAGCCAAGTTTTCCCCGCTGCCACCAAAAACCAACCAGCAACGCGGCCGGCAGGGTGGCCGTAACCGTCTTGGTCAGCAGGCCGCAGAGAAAAAGCCCGAGCGCCAGCAGGTAAAAGGTGCGCTCGCGCTTTTGGTCGAAACGCACATACGCGATCGCGGCCAGGAGATAAAAGATTAGCGACAGGGTGTTTTTCTGCTCCGTGATCCACGCGACGGACTCGACCTGGACCGGATGCAACGCGAACAAAAAAGCCGCGAGCCAGGCTCCGGGAATCGCCAGGCGGCGCAATAAGCCCGCGAGCAGGTACGCCGCACTGGCATGAAAGATCAGGTTGACCAAATGATAGCCGAGCGCGGCATCGCCCCACATCCGGTGCTCGAGCCAAAAAGCAGAATGAAGGAGCGGATAATATTGCTGGCTCGCGCCCACCTCGAACCAGATCCGGGCCAAGCCTGCGAGCGAGCGGAGGGCGGGCTTGGTGACATGGGCGTCATCATCCCAGATAAATCCGCCGTTCAGGGCGGGAAGATAGACAATAAACACGGCGGCGAACAGCAGCGCGCCCAGCCAGAAATCGCGCGATTGGGAAAAAATCCCTGCTCGCGAAGATGAGGGGGCGGTCGCGGCCGAAGGCGGTCCGGCAACGCGGCGGGAAGAAGGCTTTCGCTTGGGCATGCCGGAATTCCCTGAAAATTAGCGCGGCGGCACCAGGGACGGGTTCAGTCGACGTGCTTCCCGGAAATGAGGTGCCGCTTCCTGGGAACGGTCGAGGGCGGACAGCGTGAGGGCCAGATTAAAGTGGGAGGAGGCGGAATTTGGATCCAGCCGCAGCGCGGCTTCGAATTGTGCGACGGCCTCATCCATCCGACCCGACCGGCCCAGAACGATTCCGAGATTGTTGCGGGCTTCGGTGTATTCCGGCTTCAGCTTCAAGGCCTGCTCATAATGGGTCATGGCTTCTGGCATCCGGCCGAGCTTTTCGAGAACCCGACCCAAGTTGTAATGCGTTCCCGAAACACCGGCATTCAGCTGCAACGCTCCGGTCAGGGTGTCGACGGCCTGCGGAAGCTGACCGGTTTTCTCGAAGAGAATCGCCAGATTGTTCCGGGCTTCGATGGATTTCGGATCGAGTTCGATGGCCTTTTGGTAATGGGCGATGGCCTCGGGGATGCGGTTCTCATCCCGCAACGCCTGCGCGATGTTGTAATGCCCCCGGTAGGAATCCGGCTTGAGCTGCAAGGCGGTTTCAAAGTGAGGTATAGCCTCCTCGTTGCGGCCTTCCTCGCGCAGGAGGTTGCCGAGATTATTATGCGCCATCCAGCAGTTCGGATTTCGGCTCAGGGTGTTTTGGTAGACGGTTTCCGCATCGCGATACATCCGGCTTTGCCGCCAGGTGAGCACCGCCAGAATGACGACGATCACGAATGGAATCGCCCGGGCCGCGCTTCGCACGGTGTCGGGCATCCGCGCGAGTGCCGCGGTGATACCGCCAGCGAGGAGGGTGATGATCCCGAGGCTGGCGAGGTATTGGAAGTGATCGGCGACAAACGAAAAAATAAAGGGATATACGTTCAGAAATCCGAGGGCCGGAACGAGCGAACCGATGAAAAACAACGAGGCGGCCAGTGGCCCCCGGTTGCGGCGGCGCAACAGCCATGCCCAGGCCAGGACCGCGATCACTCCAAGGGGAAAAAGATACTGCCATGCGGTGGCCGAATCGATCGTCCAGCGGGGATAGATAAATGTGAGCTCAACGGGCCAGACTAATTTGCTGAAATAGAAGACGACAATCCTTCCGGCCAGGAGATTGCGCTGGAGGAGCGTGAATTGGAAATCGTCACCGGCCGCGCCATTGTACGTGCTCTCGACCCACGCGGTGAACAGCCCAGCGGTGGCCCCTACGATCAGCCAGGGAATCAGCGGCACGACATCGCGCTTCCAGGCGAGCTGTCCACGCTGCCACCAGAAAACTACCAGCAGTGCTGCCGGCAGCGTGGCGATCACGGATTTGCTCATGAGCCCGAGCGAGAACAGCCCCAGGCCCAAAACGTAGAGTGCGGGCCGGCGCTTCTGCTCGAAGTGCAAATACACGAGCGCGGCGGAAAGATAGAAGACGGCGGACAGGGTGTTCTTCTGTTCTGACATCCAGGCGACGGATTCGACGTGCACCGGATGCAGGGCAAAAATAGCGGCGGCGAACCATGCTCCCGGGATGGTCAGTCGTCGCAAGATCACCGCGACCAGGCACGCGGCCGTCGAGTGCAGCAGCACGTTCATCAAATGATAGCCGAGCGTGCTGTCGCCCCAGATCCGGTGTTCGAACCAGAAAGCGCTATGGAGGACCGGATAGTATTGCTGGGTGGCACCGAGATCGAACCACGTCCGCCATAGTCCTTCCCAGGAGCGCAGATTTTGCGGGGTGATGTGCGCGGCGTCGTCCCAGATCATGCCACCGTTTAGGGCGGGAAAATAGGCCAGAAAAACCGCGAGAAAAATTCCCGAACACCACCAAAAATCCGGACTGGAGAAGAGCCTTACCAATCCGCTGGAATTCGCGGACGCGGGTGTCGTGCGTCCTGAAGGACTCGGCTGGGGGGGGCGGCTCCGCTTGGACATGCAGATCTCGTTAGGGAATGCGCTTTTCCTCGGCAATCCTCACCAGCCGGAGGGGCTCATTTCTTTGGCGCTGGGCCTTTGGCGAGCCAGGCGTCCTTGAGGGTGATGGTGCGGTTGAACACCAGTTTTCCGGGAGTGCTGTCCTTGGCGTCGGGCACAAAATAACCGAGCCGTTCGAACTGAAAGCGATCGGAGGGTTGCGCGCCCTTGAGCGAAGGTTCGAGCTTGGCAACAATGACTTCGAGCGAGTGGGGGTTGATGAATTTTTTGAAGTCTTCCTCCGCGCCGGGCTCGGCGACGGTGAACAGCCGGTCGTAGAGCCGCACTTCGGCATCGATCGACTCGGTGGCGCTCACCCAGTGGATTGTACCCTTGACCTTCTTGTCGGCGTTGGGTCCGCCGGAACGCGTCGTGAGATCGGCCGTACACCGGAGCTCGGTGATCGCGCCGGTGGCATCCTTCACGACTTCATCGCACTGGATGATGCAGGCGTACTTGAGCCGGACTTCGCCGCCTGGCTTGAGGCGAAAATATTTTGGAGGCGGCACCTCGGCGAAATCATCGCTTTCGATGAAGACCTCGCGGGTGAGGGCTACTTTGCGCTTCACCGGATTTTCCGCCTGGGGGTTGTCGACTGCCTCGCACGCAATGGTTTCGTCCGGAGGAATATTGGTGAGCACGAGTTTGACCGGTCGCAATACGGCCAGCCGGCGCAGGGCAAGGGCATTGAGCTCCTCGCGGACGGCATGCTCGTAGACCGCCACGTCGGTCAGGCCATCGTATTTGGTGACCCCCACGGCGGTCGCGAGCCGGCGAATGGCGCTGGCAGGAATTCCTCGGCGGCGGGCCCCGGAAAGCGTGGGCATGCGCGGATCGTCCCACGAGGAAACGATCTTGTCCTGCACGAGTTGCAGCAGGCGGCGTTTGCTAAAAATCGTGTAACTGAGGTTGAGCTTCGCGAACTCGTATTGGTGTGGAAGGGCCCGGGGCAGATCGAGGGCGCCCAGAATCCAGTCGTAGAGCGGGCGGTGGACTTCGAACTCGAGCGTGCACACGCTGTGGGTGATGCCTTCGAGGTAATCGCTCAGGCAGTGCGCGTAGTCGTAGAGGGGATAGATGCACCACTTGTTGCCGGTGTGGTGGTGCGTCGTGTGCCGGATGCGGTAGAGCAGGGGATCGCGCAGCCAGATGTTGGGCGAGGCCATGTCGATCTTCGCCCGCAGCGAGCGGGCTCCGTCCGGGAACTCGCCGGCCCGCATCCGCTGGAACAGGTCGAGGTTTTCAGTCGCGGAGCGGGTGCGATGGGGCGAATCACGGCCGGGCTTGTCGGGCGAACCGCGGTATTCTTCCGTCTCTTTGGGCGAAAGGTCGCACACATAGGCGTGACCTTTTTGGATCAGCACCACGGCATAGGCATAAAGCGCGTCGAAATTGTCGCTCGCGAAGAACGGCTCGGTGTTTCCCGAATCCAGCGGAACCGGGGCGAGGTAGAAGTCGAGCTTGCCGTTGCTTTCATTTCGGACCGGAGCCGCGCCCTTGGGCTTGAATCCGAGACAGTCATCGGCCCAGCCGAAAATGAGCCAGCGCACATCGGCGATGATCGAGTCCACATACTCGACTTCCTCCTTGGCCGGATTGGTGTCGTCCATCCGGAGGTTGCATTGTCCGCCGTTCTCCCGCGCGATGCCGAAGTTGAGGCAGATGGACTTCGCGTGGCCCATGTGCAGGTAGCCGTTCGGCTCCGGGGGAAAGCGGGTGACGATCTTGGCGTAGCGTTTCTCCGCGACATGCTGCGCGACAATATCGCGGATGAAATCGGAGGGGGCCGGCGGGGCGGACTCGGGATGCTCAACGCTCATAACAGGGCAAAATGCGGAGGCGGCCGAGGCGAGGCAACGCCGCAATTAAAGCGGCTCACCCTTTATGCTTTGGCGAAGGGCGCGGTGGTCGCTGCTTTCGGGCCGGCGCCATCCGACATCATTTCTTTGACGATGCTTGAGAGATAGGGAATGAGCTGTTTTTTCCGGCTCACGATGCCCGGCATGTCGAAGATCTCATCCTGTTCGACGTGCGGATAGGAAATCCGCTGGATGAAAGCAGCGTCGCCTTTGACGAGAAGCAGCGAGTTCTGGGTGTTGATATCCGTGACCAGCAGGCAGGCGAACGCGAGATGGTCGGTCCGGCGGAGATCCTGCAGCGCGGCCAGGATCGCCTTGGCGTGAGCCCAGAAATTGCCGAAGCCCAGCTCTTCCACTTGGGAGACGGCGAAGCGGACCCCGTCCTCTTCGTAGGTTTTGCAGTCGGAGCGCACGATTTTTTCCGGCGGATTGGCCAGGATCACCGAACCGGAACTGAAAATCGTTTCGGCCAGTTGTTTGGCGTCGACCTTGGCGATGCCGGACAGCCAATCGAGAACGGAGGCGTCCTTCTCGGTTGAAGTCGGGCCCTTGAGATTGAGTGTATCGGAGATGATACCCGACATCATGATGCCGGCCATATCCGGACTGGGGGTGATCTGTTCACGGCGGAACAAGTCCGCAACGATGGTGCAGGTGGAGCCAACCGGTTCGTTGATGAAAAGAATGGGCTGCTGGGTGTTGAGCGTGCCGAGACGATGGTGATCGATGATTTCGGTGATGGTGACCTGATCAGCGCCTAACACGGCCTGGGTCATTTCGTTGTGGTCGACCAGCACAAGGCGGGTCTTCACCGGCTTGAGAATATCGGTCTTGCTCAGGATGCCCTGCAGCGAACCGTCCTCGGCCAGCACCATGAATTCGGAGGCCGACATGGTGGTGAACTTGCGCCGCGCCTCGGCAATGCGGACGTCGCCGTCGATCGACGGGAAGGAACGGTCGATCAGGCTTTCGATCGTCGTGGCGGTGCGGATGACCCACGCGGTCGTGGCGGAATCGTAGGGACTGACGATGAGGCTAATGCCGGCCGCCTTGGCCTTTTCGACAATATCGTCATCGACCGGCAGATTGCCGGTGATGACCAGCGCCCGGACCCCAATTTCGATGGAACGCAATTGGATTTCGCGGCGATCGCCGACGATGATGAGCGACTGGGCGGCGGGAATGCCTTCGTCCTGGGAAATCTTCCAGAACGAGCGCACATCCATGGCGCCGACGCGCACGTAGAATTCCTCGGCGCGATCCGCCTGGTCGAAGTGCACGATCCGCGCTTTCAAGGCACGGGTGATATGCGCGAGGCTCGAGTATACCTTCCGCATTTCGCGGGGAGCCCTCACCTTGGGGATGAAGAAACCGCCGAGCTGGGAGATGGAAACGGTGCCGACGACACGATGGCCGGCCGTGGTGACGGGCAACACATGCACATCCCGATGTTCGATCATTTCGAGCGCTTCGGCGCAGGTGGCGGTGTCCGACACCTGCGCGAAATCCGTCATCATCAAGTCCCGCACACGTGGAGTGACATCGCTGAGATAGACCGGGAGCGGTTGGTGAAAACGGCTGAGAATGGTGTCAATCCGCGCGTTCGTGTTGCCGCAGCGCGCCGCGATATAACCCTGCTCGCCCCGGCGTTCCTTGAAGGCGGCATAGGCGATGGCGGAGCAAATCGCATCAGCATCGGGATTGCGGTGCCCGATGATGTAGGTGGCGTTGGCGGCGAGAACAACGGAAGCGGTCGTCATGAAAATTTGTAAGCTTGAAGGTTCGGGGCGGTCGGGGGAAGCGGGAAATAAAAGGCCCGGAAGAAAAGCCGTACTATAAGCTAAGTAGCTGTACGGAGGCATTTTATGGCCCACGCACTGCGACGATTCCTGCTGGCGTACTCAGCAAGACAGCATCGGTGGGCGGCGTTCCGTAAATTCGCGCGGAATTGGCGGCGGTCGCCCCAACCGGGATGGCTTGGCGCAGATCGCTGACGGTTTGGCCCGAGTTATTGGAGGTCAATTTATCGGCGACGGAAGGATAGAAGGCGACGTTCCCTCCCAAAAAGGCCACGTAACCACCGGTATCCTTATAAACTCCCGCTTTGGGATCCCACGTGCCCTCTGCGGTCAATCCCCGGGTGTAGGCTACTGGGGTGGTTGCGGGATCGCCCATTTTCAGGCCGCCGACAAATTCCCACGCCAAAACCCGGCCGTCCGTAAAAGTGGGATCGATCTGGTTCTGCTGGGCATTGGCAGGAGTTAAAATCGCCGTGGGTTCGATTCCGCTGAACTGAGGATCATTCTTGGCGAAATAGAAAGTCGGGGCGGTGAGAATGCCGTTGCGGGCGAGGATGGCCGGATAACGAAATACGGGCTCGGAACCGGGGAAGGTGGCTCCCAGCGCATCGAGGTCCGGCAGCCGGTCGTTGTTGTCATTGGCATAAACCATGGCGGCTTTGGCGATCTCGCGGAGATTGCTGGCATCGACCGCCCGCTGGGCCTTGGCCCGAACGCTATTGACCGTGGGAAAGAGGATCGCCGCGAGGATCCCGATAATTGCAATGACCGTGAGCAATTCTATCAGGGTAAAACCCGAGGAGGAAAACGACGGTGAGGACGAGCGCATAGGTGAAGGTTGAACCTTGCGAGCGTCGTGAAAGGGGAAGACCGGCGGCGAGAAAGTTAATTCAATCTCCGGCAGCTTTCTTTGAAAGATTGCGGCTTCCGGATGAGTTATGCGGTGACCATTGGGGAGAGGGAAGTCCCTCTACTGGCCGACGCTTTCCTGAGCGGAGGCTCGACAAAACTTTTTGCAGGCCGCTACCGTGCGCAGATGAAAATTTACCTCGACGGCAAATTTGTCGACCAAGCCGACGCGAAAGTCTCCGTGTTCGATCACGGATTGCTCTACGGCGATGGAGTTTTCGAGGGTATCCGGCTCTACGGGGGTAATATCTTCCGTCTCGAGGAGCACCTCGAGCGGCTGGAGTACTCCGCCAAAGCATTGTTGCTGCAAATCCCGCTTACGCGCAAAGAGCTGACCTGGGCCACGTGTGAGACGTGCCGGCTCAACGGGCTGACCGATGCCTATATCCGTCTGGTTGTCACCCGCGGGGTGGGTGATCTCGGCCTAGCCCCTTGGCTCTGTCCGAAGCCCTCCCTGTTCATCATAGCCAGCAAGATTTCGCTCTATCCTAAGGAGCATTATGACAACGGTTTGGCGATCGTAACGGTCCCCACGCGACGCATCAGTCCCGCCGCTTTGCCGCCCACGATCAAGTCGCTCAATTACCTCAACAACATCCTCGCGAAAATCGAAGCGAGGCAGTTTGGAGCGCTTGAGGCGATCATGCTCAATGATCAGGGCTACGTCGCGGAATGTACGGCGGACAATGTTTTCATTGTCCACAAAGGGGAGATTCTGACGCCGGCGGCATCCCAGGGCGCATTGAAGGGCATTACCCGGGGCACGGTCATTGATATCGCCAAGGAGCTGAACCTGCCGTTGCGGGAGGTTGATCTGACCCGTTACGACATCTGGTGCGCCGATGAATGTTTCCTGACGGGTTCAGGGGCGGAAGTCATTCCCGTCGTGAAACTGGATGGCCGCGAGATTGGCACGGGTAAACCAGGCCCGATTACGCAGAGCGTTTTGACTTCGTTCCGCCGCCGGGTTCTCGTTGAAGGCACGCGAATTTAATCCATTCCAACACCGGAATGGCAGTCGCGCGATTCGGTCGGGTGTCAGGATTGCTCCCGTGGCGCAGTGTTTGGCGACGGTACGGCGCGCTTGGAAAGAGTGCGCACCGGCACTTGCCAGCGCCCGTGTCCATGGCATGATAGGTGCAGTTAATATTAATCAGATTCATGGCCAACCCCCTCAAATGTGACGTTTGCGAAAAGCCGGCGACAGTGCATCTCACTCAGATTGTGAACAACAAGGTTCACAAGGTGGACCTGTGCGAGGAATGTGCCCAAGCCAAAGGAGTGACGGATCCGAGTGGATTTTCGCTCGCCGATCTCCTGCTGAAAGCGTCGCTCAATCCCGAGACCGGCGCTTCCGGCGTGAGCTGCGAACAGTGTGGGTTTACGCAAAATGATTTTAAGAAGCACGGTCGCTTTGGCTGCCCGGCCTGTTACGATTCCTTCAAGGGCATGCTCGATCCGATGCTGGACAACATGCACAAAGGCACGGCTCACACCGGTAAGGTGCCGAGCCGGGCTTTGGAACGTAAATCACTTTACGACCGCCTGAACAAACTGGAGCTCAACCTCAACGACGCCGTCAAGGCCGAGAATTACGAAGAGGCAGCGCGATGCCGCGATGAAATCAACCAAGTCAAACAATCCGTCGGACAAACGCACGCGCGCTAATTCCATGACGATTGCTTCGCTCATCGCCACGCCTTCCGAACTCACGGATGCCACGAGCAGCAAGACGGCGATCGTACTCATGACGCGGGTCCGCCTCGCGCGTAATCTTTCGGGCAAATCATTTCCCGGCTGGGCGGAAAAAGCGGAGCGTGCGGCGGTGCTGGGGGCGTGCCGTGAAGCGGTGTCGGCGGCACCGCAAATGAAACGCGCGCTCAGCGTCAGCATCGACGAGCTGACCGAGCTTGAGCGGATGATCTTGGTCGAGCGCCATCTCATCAGCCGTGAACTCAGCGGGTCCAAAGGAGGCGCCGGGGTCATGATCAGCAAGGACCAGGCCTTCTCGGTCATGATCAATGAAGAGGATCACCTGCGGATCCAGGTGTTGCGCTCCGGCTTTCAGCTCAAGAAAGCTTGGAATGCGATCAACGACCTCGATTCCGACTTGGAGGAGCGGCTCGATTACGCCTTTTCCCCTACGCTCGGGTATCTCACCGCTTGCCCGACCAATTTGGGCACCGGAATGCGCGCTTCCGCGATGATGCATCTGCCGGCCCTGGTTATTTCCAATCAGATGGAGAAAGTCGTGCGCGCGGTGAATCAGCTCGGGATGGTCGTGCGCGGACTTTTTGGCGAGGGCTCGGATGCGAGCGGAAGCATTTTTCAAATTTCGAACCAGACCACCCTGGGCGAGTCGGAGGAGGAAATCATCAAGCGTCTCGGCAGTGTCCTGGACTCGATCATCGAGCATGAGGTCAATGCCCGGGCGAAACTGCTTGAGGCCGATTCGAACAAGCTGTTCGACAAGATCGGACGTGCCTACGGCATCCTGCAAAACAGCCATCTGCTCAGCTCCAGCGAGGCGATGAACCTCCTGTCCCTGCTGCGCTTGGGAGTGGACCTCCATGTGTTTCCGGATACCGCCCGTTCCCTGATCGATCGCCTCCTCATCGAAGCCCAGCCCGGCCATCTCCAACACGTCCAAAAAGGCGAAATTGAGCCCACCCAACGCGATCTGCTGCGGGCGACCCGTCTGCGTGCGGAATTTGCAAATGTCGGTGGCCCCACCTTTACTATTAACGGTCAAAATTAACCACCGCGCCCATGTCCCAGGAACCAATGAATAATTTTACGCCTCGCGCCCAGCAAGTGCTGGCGTTGGCCCGCAAGGAAGCGGATCGTTTCCACCACAATTACGTGGGCACCGAACACATCCTGCTCGGCTTGATCAAACTCGGCCAGGGCGTGGCCGTCAGCGTGCTCCAAAAAATGGGTCTCGACCTCGAGACGGTGCGTTCGGCCGTGGAAAAACAGGTCGGTACCGGCCAGGAATCCAAGACGCAGGGAAGCATTCCCTACACGCCGCGCGTGAAGAAGGTGCTGGCCCTGGCGGGCAAGGAAGCGAAAGCCCTTAATCATTCTTACGTTGGCACCGAGCACATTCTTCTCGGTTTGCTCCGCGAAGGCGAGGGTGTTGCAGCCCGCGTGCTCAAGTCGCTCGATATCGACATCGAACGCACCCGCAACGAGATCCTCCGCGAACTCGATCCGCAATTTTCGGGCGGTGAAGGCGCCCCAGGTGGCGAAGAGGCCGCCGCGGGCGGATCCCAGCGTCCCGGCGTTCAGCCTGAAGACAAGAAAGAGGTTAAGACCCCGGCCTTGAAGGCCTTTGGCCGCGATCTCACCGAGCTGGCCCGCAAGGGAGAACTCGATCCGGTGGTTGGCCGCAAAAACGAGATCCGTCGCGTCATCCAGATCCTGTGCCGCCGCACCAAGAACAATCCCGTGCTCATTGGCGAGGCCGGTGTCGGGAAAACCGCACTTGTGGAAGGTCTCGCACAGGAAATCGCCAGTGGCATCGTGCCTGAAATCCTGCTCGACAAGAAAGTCATCAACCTGGACCTCGCCCTGATGGTCGCGGGCACCAAGTACCGCGGCCAGTTCGAGGAGCGGATCAAGGCGGTCATGGATGAGATCAAGCGCTCCCGGAACATCATTCTCTTCATTGACGAGCTCCACACCATCGTCGGGGCGGGAGCCGCCGAGGGCGCCATGGATGCGTCGAATATCTTCAAGCCCGCGCTCTCGCGCGGCGAGCTTCAGTGCATTGGCGCGACCACGCTCAACGAATACCGCAAATACATCGAGAAGGACTCGGCGCTCGACCGCCGTTTCCAATCGGTGAAGGTTGAGGCTCCATCCGTCGACGACACCGTCCTGATTTTGAAGGGCATCCGTTCGAAGTACGAGGATC
>CAMAPG010000063.1 GCA_945859965.1 Opitutus sp. GAS368
AGTGCAGTCCATCCTTGCTGAACGCCACGCAGAATTTCAGCACCCCGGCATAATCGGCTTCGTAGACCATTTTGAAGCGCCGGTCGGGATTGGGATCCTCCGGTTCGTAAACGATGGCACAGGTGGACCAAAGCGTTGGGACCGGAAAATCAACGATGTTGTTTTTCCTGGAGCCGTTGAATTCGACCAACCCGAGTTCGGGCTTCACCCAGTGGATGCCGTCCTTGCTGGTGGCGTAGGCGATCACGCATTTTTGGTGCTCGAAGCCGTTCAGCGGCCGCATCGGGCCGTAGTTGCCGTTGTACCAGAGGTGAAACGTGTCCCCGATGCGGATCACTGTTCCATAGTAGAGCAGGGTTTCGTCATGCGAGCCCGGCGGTCCCGGTTGCAGCACCAGGCGGGATTTCGTGGCCGGGAAAAGATGGAGCTCAACGTTGTTCTTGAACGGGAAAGCCCGGGAGTCGAAGGCGAAGAGCACCGCTTCCGCAAAAGGCCCGGGAGCAGGCGATCCGGGCAACAGCACGGGACCGGGGCCGGGACCATTGACTGCGTCGCGGGCGAAAGCGCCCAAGGGGAAGAAAATCATTATCACCGCCGCGACGAGCAACCGAACCGAACGTTGTGGGTCGAGCATGATGGCTCTTCGATGATAGATTATCTCTCTCTCTAAAAGCAGTTACCGCTGCTCTGAAAACCGGACCAGAACGGCGGTCGCGGGGGGACTCTCATTTTGCAGGCCACCTCGGAGCTGTTTGGGAAATGCCGGTTGCTTTAGATTCTCGTAGCGAAACGCGTGAGCGTTTCGGGTTCGGACGAAAGCCTCCCGGCTTTCGCTACTCGGAGAGACGAATTCCCAAACAGCTTCTAAGGCGTGATCCTTCCAAGCTTTCCGCGCCACTCGCGCCGGAAATTTTATCCCCGCGCGTTGCGGCGGCGGAGATAGTCGAGGAGCACGGCGGCGACGATGATGCCACCGGTGACAATTTCCTGCACCCAGTTGGCCAGTCCGAGCTTGGTGCAGCCGTTCGCCACCACGCTCATGATGAGCGCCCCGACGAGGGTGCCGGTGATCGTGCCCTGGCCGCCGGAAAGGCTGGCGCCGCCGATAACGACCGCGGCAATGACGTTGAGCTCCAGGCCACCGGCGGTGGTGGGATCGCCACCGGTCAGGTAGGCGAACTGCAGGACCGCGCCGATACCTGCGAACGCGGCGCCCAAGATGTAGACGAAGAGTTTAACGCGCTGGACGGGGACACCGCAGAGGCGCGCGGTAAGCTCGTTGGAGCCGACGGCAAAGACATGGCGTCCGAAACGGGTGTAGTGCAGGGCGAGTGCGACGAGGATGGCCAGGGCGATCACGAGCCAGACGCCGGTGGGCAGGCCGCCGTGACGGCCGAGATGCAGCAAGTTGTTCAGCCAGGTTTCGTCGGGATAAATGGGCTGTTCGTGGGCGAGACCTTTCGCGGCGCCGCGCAACGCGCCCATCATGCCGAGCGTGACGACGAACGGCAGCAGCCGGAGCCGGGTGATGAGCAGGCCGGAGCACGCGCCGCAAAGCGCACAGGCCCCGATGCCGCCGAGCGCCGCGAGCAGGGGCGGCCAGCCTTTTTGGAGCAGGAGCGCGATGACCACGGTGCCAAGTGCGATGATCGATCCGACGGAAAGATCGATCCCGCCAGCGATGATGATGAGTGTCATGCCCAGGGCGGCGACGGCGATCACGGCGGTCTGCTGCAGGATGATCGCAAAATTATCCTGGGTGACAAAAGTCTCGAACCGCAGTCCGGCAAAGAGCGCGCAGACGGCCGCGAGCCCGATCAGCGGACCGAACACAGTGATGACGCGACGGAGCCAGTTCACGCGGGCCGCGGGCGTCGATGGATCGGGAAGGTTCATGCGTCGGGGGGAAGCGGGGTACAGCGGTGGTTAAGGTGTAAGGTTTAAAGTTTTAAGGCGGAGGCGAGGGGCAGCGAGTGGGCGGGGGAAGCGGTTTGGAGCTTAAAACTTTAGGCTTAAAACTCACTCGGTTCCGGCGGCCGCGCCGGTGGCGGCGAGCATGATGTGGTGTTCGTTCCATTCGGCCACGGGCCGGGCCGGGCCCAGCACGCCGCGGCACATGACAGCGATGCGATCGCAGGTGCCGAGCAACTCGGGGAGATAACTCGAGACCATGAGCACCGCCTTGCCGGAGGATGCGGCTTCGTCCATCAACCGGTAGACCGTCTGCTTGGCTCCGATATCGATCCCGCGGGTGGGTTCGTCGAGGAGCAATAGGTCGGCGCCATTGCGGAGCAGGCGCCCGAGCGCGATTTTTTGCTGATTCCCGCCGGAGAGTTGCCCGGCGGGTTGCTGTGGGCCGGAGCACCGCACGCCCAGGCGATCGATCCAGTCCCGGGTCTCGCGCCGGAGATCGGCCGGACGGAGAAACGCAGGCAGGCCGGGGAGGGTGAGATTCTCCTCGAGACCGAGGTTCAAGGCGAGGCCCTCGCCCTTGCGATCCTCGCTCAACAGGCCGACGCCCTGCTCCCAGCGGAGCAGCGGCGAGGCGGGGCCGGCGTAGGTTCCCACGCGCACCGTGCCGGCCCGGACGGAATCGAGGCCGAAAATCGCGCGGAGCAATTCGCTGCGCCCGGCACCCACCAGGCCGGCGATCCCGAGGACCTCGCCGCGCCGGAGCCGGAGCGAGGCCGAGGCAGGCTTGGTCTCGCCCGCGAGATGATCGAGTTCGAGCAGGATTTCGCCGCCCGGGCGCGGGGAGCGGGTGTAGAGTTCGTCGACGGTGCGGCCCACCATGAGCCGGGCGAGATGCGCCGGAGTGGTCCCGGCGGTATCTCCGGTCGCGACGCTGATCCCGTCGCGCAGGACGGTGTAGCGGTCGGACAGGGATTCGACTTCCTCCAGGAAATGGGAGATATAGATGATGGACTTGCCTTGGTCGCGCAGCCGGCGAACGAGCGTGAACAATCTCCGGGCATCCGCCTGGGTCAGGCTGCTGGTCGGCTCATCGAGCACGAGCACGCGGCAGCCAAGGGCCAGTGCCCGGGCGATCTCGACGAGCTGTTGCTCGGCGAGGCCCAGCCGCCCGGCGGGGAGATTGAGGGGGAGGTCGGGCCGCCCGAGCTGCGCGAGGGCCTCCGCGGCCCGTTGCCGCGCCGCGGCGTGCCGGAGAAAAGGGCCGCGGTCCGGCTCGGCGCCGAGCACGATGTTTTCGGCGACGGAAAGGTGCGGTGCAATGGCGAGCTCCTGGTTGACCATCACAACCCCGGCGCGGCGCGCGGCGCCGGGGTCCCCCGGGGAGAAAACCGCGCCTTCCAGCTGCATGGTGCCGGCGTCCGGGGCGTGCACACCGGAGAGGATTTTCATCAACGTGCTTTTCCCGGCTCCATTTTCACCGACGAGTGCGTGCACCTCCCCGGGGGCGAGCACCAGATCGACGCCGTCGAGCGCAACGGTCGCTCCGAAGTGCTTGCGAATGCCGCTGAGGCGGAG
Organism: Opitutus sp. GAS368; assembly: GCA_945859965.1. Lineage (GTDB taxonomy): Bacteria > Verrucomicrobiota > Verrucomicrobiia > Opitutales > Opitutaceae > CAMAPG01. The sequence goes on from CAMAPG010000063.1 coordinate 3,490, forward strand.
GCGGTGATGCATGAAGCCCGTGTGAAACGTGGAGGACAGGGCGAACGGGAAGCAGATTACTTTCCGAGGATCACCTTCACCACGGGGTCGGACTGGTTGGCTTTCGTGACCAGGACGCAGCCCGTGTCGATGGTCGCCTCCACTTTCTGGCCGCGAAGATGTTGCACGGCGGTGACCACGCCCAGATAGCCCATGCGCGTGGGATTCTGCGCGACGAGGCCCTGCAGATCACCCCGGTTGAGGGCGGCGAGAAGAAAGGGAGACGCGTCGAACCCGACGAATTTTTTCTGCCCGGCCAGGCCGGTCTGGCGCAAGGCGAGCAGCATCCCCTGGGTGGCGGATTCGTTGGGACAGAAGATGCCGTCGGCCTCGCGGATCTTGTCGAGGAGGTTCATCGACGCGTCCTGCGCGGTGCTGACGGTTGCGCCGGCGTAGCGATTGTCCACGATGACCTCGATTCCCGGATACCTTTTCAGTACCGCAAGAAAACCCGCCTCGCGCTCGGTCGTGCTGGCGGAGCCCTCAGCGAGGCGAAGCAGCACGACCTTGCCCTTGCCACCGAGCAGACGGACGAGTTCCTCGCCGCCGATCTCGCCCCCACGACGGTTGTCGGTGGCGACGAAGCTGATGAAATCCCGGCCGGGGTCACCCTTCAGGGCGGAGTCGATGATGACGACCGGGATGTTGTGCTCGACGGCGCTGCGGACCGGCGTGCGAAGTGCGATGTCGTCGAGCGGCGCGAGCACGATGGCGCTGACTTTGGAGGAAACGAATTGCTGGACAACGGCGATTTGCTGGGCGCGGTCGTCCTCCTTGAGCGGACCCTTCCAGATGATCTCAACCCCGAGCTCGGCCCCGGCCTGACGGGCGCCCGCCTCCACGGATTTCCAGAAAACATGGGTGGTGCCTTTGGGCACGACCGCGATTATTTCGCCGGCGGAAAAAGCGAAGGGAGCGACGATCAGCGCGAGGAAGGAGAGAAGTTTTTTCATGGGGTATTGGAGGGGTGAGGGAAAGCGGAGGGCTTATTTTCCGGCGCTCCAGCCGCCGTCGATGAGAAGCGTGCTGCCGGTGACCATGGCCGATTCGTCGGCGGCGAGGTAGAGCGCGGCGGCGGCGACTTCATCCGGCCGGACCATCCGGCCCGTGAGCTGGGTGGAAGACATGTCGCGATAGGCCTTGGCCGGATCCGGATACTCGGCGATGCGCGCCTTGACGAATGGCGTTTCGACCCGCCCCGGTCCGATCGCGTTGAACCGCACCCCGGTATGCGAGTGGTCGAGGGCGAGTGCCTTGGTCAGGCCGGCCACCGCATGCTTGCCGACGGTATAGGCCAGGCGGTCGCGCACGGCGACGATGCTCCCGATCGAGCCGAGGGTGATGACGCTGCCACTGCCGCGTTTGAGCATGGCGGGCACGAACGCTTTGCAGAGATTGAAGGGACCGCGGACGTTGACCGCGTGGAGCCGGTCGAGATCGGCTGCCTCGGTCTGCAGGAGATTCCCGACGTGCCCGATGCCGGCGTTGTTCACGAGGATGTCGAGCGACGGCAGCCGGCCGGCGAGGGCGAGGGCGGCGGCGGGATCGCTCACATCCAACTCGGCGAAATCGGCCCGGCCGGATTCGGCGTGGATCGCCGCGACGGTTTTGCGCCCGGCGGCGACGTCACGGTCGACGACCCAGACGAATGCGCCCTGGCGGGCAAAAAGCTGGGCGATGGCTTCGCCAATGCCGGAGCCGGCACCGGTCACGAGGGCGATTTTTTGATCGAGACGAAACATAATCAGGGGAATTGGTAGACCCGCCGTGCATTCGCATGGAAGACGGCGGCGATTTCGGGGGCAGAAAGAGCGGAGACGAGTTGTCGGGCGGCGTCGAGCCAACGTGGATAACTGCCGGCGAGTTTCGCGACCGGCCAGTCGCCGCCGAAAAGGAGACGCGAGGGACCGAAGGCGCCGAGGAGGTGGGAGACATAGGGCTGCAGGTCGGCGGGAGTCCAGTTCGCCGGATCGGCCTCGGTGATGAGGCCGGAAAACTTGCAATCGAGATTGGGCAGGGTGGCGAGCCGGTCGATGTGGGCGCGCCACGGATCGAGCAAACGGGCGCGGATTCCAGGCTTGCCCGCATGATCGAGGATGAAGCGGGTTCCGGGACAACTCCGCACCAGTTCGATGACCGAGGGAAGCTGGGAATGACGGCAGCAGAGATCGAAGGACAAGTTGGCTTCGCCCAGCTGGCGCACCCCGGAGATAAACTCCGGACGGATACAGAAAGCGGGATCGCTTTCGTCCTGGATCAGATGCCGGACGCCCCGCACGAGTGGATGCCGTTGCAGTTCGCGAATGGCTGCGGTGGTGGCCGGACCGGCGTCCAGCGGCGCCTTCGCCACGATGGCGGCGATGCGCGGTTCGGTGATTGCGAGCGTCTCAATCCATTTCACTTCATCGCTGGCGGGAGCGCCACATTCGACGAAAACGATTTTTTCCGGAAGGCCGGACGAAGCTTCGAGTCGGAGCTCGGCCGGGGTATGACGGCCGGCGATGGCCGGAACCTCCGCGAGCCACGGGTAGGGAAGGAACTGCCGGTCCCAGAAATGAACGTGGGAATCGATAAAGGGAAAATTCATCACCCGTGGGGAGTAGGCGGATAACGGGAATAAAAACCGCGGGCTAATCGTGGTGAAACACTTCCTCCATCTGCGCCCACCATTCGCCGGGGGCGCGCGTGGCGACTGGCTCCTGCAAGGGTTCGATCACAGCCCACCAGCGTTGGGTGACCGGATCGGCGGCCATCCGCTTCATGTCGGCGGCGAAATCGTCGCCCCAATATTCGAAATAGGAATAAAGGGCATCATCCTTGTGGTAGATCGAATAATTTTTGAGCCCACAGCGCGAGATCATCGCGAGCACCTCGGGCCACGCGGCAACGTGATGACGTTTATATTCGCTGAGGCATCCCGGGCGGAGGCGGAGCACCATGCCGTAACGGGCGGGCTTCTTTCCGGCTGGGGGATTCATTCGCTGTGCTCCGGCATGGTTCGGATGTAGGAGCCTGCTTGCAGGCGATTGCCTGGAGCGGCGACGCCCTCGTCGCCGAAGAACGCGACGAGGGCGTCGCGTCCCCAGCGATCATCGCCCGCAAGCAGGCTCCTACTAAAAAGTGAAGAACTGCTCATGCGCCGGACTTCGCCGTGGTGGCGCGATCGAAATGAACATAGCCGCCGTCGACGTGAAGAATCTGGCCGGTGGTGTGCGACGAACGTGCGGAGGCGACGAACACGACCGTGTCGGCGATTTCCTGGGCGGTGGTCAGGCGGTGTTCAAACGGGATGCTGGCCTGGATCGTCGCAAGGGCGGCGGCGGGATCCGGGCGTTTCTCCAGCCAGCTTTCGTAGAGTGGAGTCATGACCTCGGCGGGCAGCACGCAATTGACGCGAATGCCGTGCGGAGCGAGATCGACGGCCCACTCGCGGGTCAGCCCATTCATCGCCCCTTTGGCCGCGACATAGCCGCTGGTGCCGCCCTGACCCGTGACCGAGCATTTGGTGCCGATGTTGACGATGGTGCCCTTGCTCGCGATGAGCGCATCGAGCGCCGCCTGCACGAGCACGAAGCACTGCACGATATTTTTTTCGAGCGAAGCGCGGAAATCCGCGACCGGCCGGCGCAGGCCGATGCCGTCGTTGACGCCCGCGTTGTTCACGACGCAGTCGATGCGCTGGTATTTGGCGAGCACCGCGGCCACCGCGGCGCGCACGGCGCCCTCGTCGGTCAACTCACACGGAAAGGAATCGGCCTGTAGTCCGGCTTTTCGCAGTTCCTCAACCAGCTTGGTGGCCTCAGCGGGATTCCGGTCGAAGATGCAGGGCAGGGCGTGCTCCCGGGCGAACGTGCGCGTGATGGCTTCACCGATGCCTTTGGCACCGCCAGTGACAATGACCACCTTTTGGGCGAGTTGAAGATCCATGGGGGTTGGGGTGGTGGGAAGATGATGATTCAAGGCCAAATGGCAATCCTGTTACAATGGAGGGGGTGCCAGATTTGCGAACCGGAGAATAAATCGATCCCGTGCTTCGTGATTTTCCCCATTCTCCCTCCAGCTGAGAACGAAGAATGATTACGAGAAAGAGAACGATCCAAGGCAGCAGCGGCGAAATTTGGACACTACCACAATGGAGCTAACTGGCGACAAGATGGATCTTTTCCGGCTCCGGCGACCGTGCCCGGAAGTTCAGTTTCGCAGGGGTTTGCCCTTTTCCAGCATGTGCTTGATCCGCTCCACCGTCTTGGGCTCCCGGCACAATCCCAGGAAGGTGTCCCGCTCCAATTCAAGAATCTCCTTTTCAGGGACCCACTTGAAATCGGTCTGCTCTCCGCCGCAGAGAACGCGGGCGAGGCGGGTGCCAAGGGTGACGTCGTGAGCTGAAATTTCCCCTGCCGCCAGTTGTTTTTCCAGAAGCGAGCGGATGGCGTTCAGCCCCGTGGAGCCGATTGCGGGCAGTTTTTCCGCCGGTTGGGGGCGGTGCGAGGGCGCGAGCGCCAGCACCTTGGCCTTGGCCTTGCCGATCAGCCATTCCCGGTTCATGACGAGCGTGCTCTCCGCGGGCCGGAGCAGGCGGAGATCCATGGCCTGGACTGCACTCGCAGAGAGGCGCGCGGAAAAAATCATGTCCCAGGCGGTGCGAACCGGTTCAAGATAGTCGGCGGCGGATTCGCCCTGCACGGTCTCCGTGCAGCGCCGGAGCATTTCCTTCGTCCCGTGGGCGCCGGGAATCAGGCCGACCTTCGTTTCGGGAAAGCCCATGATCGTCTCGGCTGCCGCCACCACGGCGTGGCAGCCCATCGCCATTTCGCACCCACCGCCCAACGTGTAGCCGTGAATCGCGACCACGACCGGTTTCTCAAATCGGCGTAGCGTCGACGTCGCGGTCTGGAAGGTCGAGAGCATGGCCTCCAAGGCGTTCCAGTCCTGGCTTTCGATATATCCGAGGAATTTCCGCAAATCGGCGCCGGCGGAGAAATGAGCGCCTTGGTTGCCAATGATCAGTCCCGCAAAATTGGCGCGTACGATCTCGAGGGATTTGCCGAGCAGGTCCAAGGTCTGCTCATCGATGGTGTTCGCCTTGCCGCGAAACTCGAGACACGCGACGCCGTCACCGACATCGATCAATGTGGCCACGGGCAGCTCCTTGATCACAGCCCCCGCCCGTTTCAACCGTGGCAGGGAGATGGCCTTGGGGTTTCCCGGGATTTCCACGTGGCGGGCGTGATTCGTCGCGTAGGCGGTCACGGCGTTTGCCGTTGTCCGGTAAAAGCTGCGCTCCGGGGTTTCGAGCACTCGGCGAACCAAGGTGGGAACCGGCCGTCCCTCGGTTTCGAGCCGGCGAGCCGTCTCGGCAACGCCCAGTGCGTCCCAGGTCTCAAATGGACCCAGCTCCCAATTGAATCCCAGGCGCATGGCGCGATCGATCGCGGCGACATCGTCGGCGATTTCTGCGGCCTGGTCCGCCGCGTAGCAGAGCGTCGCACTCAAGTGCTGCCAGACGAAGCGGGAGTCGTCGTCATCGCGCTGGCAGATGGCCTTCAGGCGCGAACCGGTGTCGGTCACCCGGGCCGTTTCGCGCACCACGGGAAGATCGGGACGCTGCTGGGGGCGGTAAGCGAACGTCGTGAGATCGAGGACGGAAATCGTCCGTGCCGTCCCATCGGCTTGCCTGGTATAAAATCCCCGGCCTGATTTCTCTCCCAACCAGCCGCGGGTCAGCAGTTCGGTCAGGACGGGCGGACGGTCGAAAACCTGCTGCTCCTCCTGGCTGGGCAGCGCCTGCCGGAGGTTCAGGCAAAGCTGCCCGAGGAGATCGAGGCCGATGATATCGCACAAGCGGAAGGTGGCGCTGCCGGGCCGGCCGATGAGCGGCCCTGTCAGGACGTCCACTTCCTCGATGGTTTTCCCCTGGCGGAGAGTCATCCAGAGCACGGACTGGAGATCAAAACATCCGATTCGGTTCGCGATGAACCCAGGTGTATCCTTGGCGATCACCACGCCTTTCCCGAGGGTCTCCTCGGTAAAGGCGCTGAATTGCGCGAGCAGGCCGGGATCGGTGTGAACATCCGGGACCAGCTCGAGCAGCCGCATATAACGCGGCGGATTGAAGAAGTGCGTGCCGAAAAACCGGCGCCGGTGGGCGAGGGGCAACCCCTCCATGATCTGGTTTACGGGAAGGCCGGAGGTATTCGTCGTCACGAGCGCATCCGCCTTGGCGGTGGCGGCGATCCGCCGGTGGAGATTCTGCTTGAGGTCTAGTCGTTCAAGCGCGGCTTCGATGATCCAGTCGGATTTGGCCAGCTGGCCCCAATCGTCCTCCAGATTTCCGAGCGTGATCCGGTCGGCGTTGCGCGGCACAAAAAAAGGCGCGGGCGAAAGCCGCGTCATGCGTTCGAAAAGGGACCGCACGATCCGGTTGCGCACCTCGGGCGAGGCGAGGGTCCGGCCTTTTTGCACCTCCTCCACCGTGAGCTCGGCCGGGGCGAGATCGAGCAACCGGACCTCCAGTCCGGCGTTGGCGAGATGGGCGGCAATCTGGGCTCCCATCGTGCCAGCTCCGATCACGGTCGCGTGTCTGATGGTTTGCATGGGCCGTTAAAAAGTTAGGGTTGCGGATTCTTCGCGAGGTAAGCCAATCCGAGGCCCAGGGCGGTGAGGGCGACGGTGCCGAGCGCGCCGGCAGCCAGTGGGCGCAGGTGTTTCCGCCCGATGGCGCGGACATTGGTCTCGAGGCCCACCGCCGCCATGCTCATCGCGAGGAGAAAGGCCGCGGTCTCGGTGAAGACAACCTGGAGGGAGAATTGGGTGCCGAACGGGTTGCCGACAAAAGGGGTGTTCCACTGGAAACCGATTTCCGGAATCAGTCCGAAGGTCCGGGCCGCTGCCATCAGGAGGAAGCCGAGGACAAATCCCGGGATGACCGAGACAGCCCGGCGCCACGACGGAGGTTGGGCGGGCACGCCCGCTTCGGACCGGTCGCGGCGCATTCCTAACCAGAGCGCAAGGGGGGCGAGCAGGCAGATCCGGACCAGCTTGACCACGGTGGCCGTCTGTCCGGCTGCCGGAGAAAAAGCAAAACCCGCCGCGATGACTTGGGGCGTTTGATGGATGGTGAGCCCCGCCCAGAGGCCGAATTGCCAGTCGGAAAGTCCGAGGGCCAGGCCGAGAGCGGGAAGCGTCACCATGCTGACGACCCCAAGCAGTGTGACGATCGCCACAGTGATGAACACACTTCCATCACGCGCCCGCAGCAGCGGAGCCACCGCGATGATCGCGGTCCCCCCGCAGATCGCGGTGCCGATGCCGAGGAGCAGGCCCTCCTGGCGATCGAGCTTGAGCAGGGCGGTCAGGCCCCAAAACAGCAGCAGCGACGCGATCACAAAACAGAGGCTGAAGGTCACTCCGGTTGTCCCCACCTGGATCAACGAGCGAAAATCCAGTCGTGCGCCCAGCAGGACGATGCCCAGCGCCAGGAGCTTTTTCGCGGCAAACTGCACGCCCGCCCGCGTCCGTTCGGGCAATGGCCGGAGGTTGCCCACGAGGAGACCGAGCACAATGGCGATGATCACCGGCTCGACGGAATGAAGTCCCGCCCCGTTGGTAAAGGGCCAGACCGGAGCCCGGCTCAGCGCGTTGGCCGCGATCGTCACTCCGGCGGCCAGTGCTATCCCCGGCCAGTACCGCCTGGCCGCGGAGGCCGGTTGTTCCGTCGCGACTGGGTGGGGGGATGACATGGGGCGATCGTCAGAACGCGGCTCAGACGTCGAGGGTTGCGACGACTTGCCCCGTTGCGACCAGCTCGCCCTCCTTGACGGTGATGGCGACAACGGTGCCGCCGTCCTCGGCGATGACGGGGATTTCCATTTTCATCGATTCAATGATCAGCAGCGTTCCACCCGGCTCGATGACTTGGCCGGGTTGGGCGATCAGTTTCCAGACGGCGCCGTTGATGTCGGACTTCAGGTTGATTTGAGCCATAAGTGTCAGATGGTCGCGGCCACCAGTCCGGTGTGCACGCGACCCTCGTTGAATGCCGGGGAGCGGAGAATTTTCACGAGCGCCGGGATGTTGGTCTTGATACCCTCGATGCGCGTTTGCTCCAGCGCCGCGATCAGTCCCTCGATGGCCGCCGCCCGCGTCGGCCGATGCACGATGATTTTTGCGACGAGGGAATCGTAGTAAGGACTCACGATCCCGCCTTCCTGATATCCGGTCTCCACCCGCACGCCTTCCCCTTGCGGCAGGCGGAAGACCGTCAGAGGTCCGGGCGACGGAAAGAACCGCACAGGATCTTCTGCGCAAATCCGGGCTTGGATCGCATGGCCGAAGCGCGACAGGTCCGGACGGATGACGTGGTCGACGGATTCACCCGCAGCGGTCCGGAGCTGGGCCTCGACCAGATCGATGCCGGTCACGGCCTCGGTCACCCCGTGCTCGACTTGGAGCCGAGTGTTGACTTCGAGAAACGTGAACGTGCCGTCGGGTGACAACAGCAGCTCGACAGTCCCGATGTTGTCGTAACCCATGCGCTGGAGGCTCGCGGCCACCTGATGGCAGAGACGCGCCAGGGCCTCCGGATCGATCCCGGGGGCGGGGCTTTCCTCGATGATTTTCTGGTTGCGACGCTGGGTGGAGCAATCGCGTTCGAACAGATGCCGGACCTTGCCGTGGCGATCACCCATGATCTGCACCTCGACATGACGCGGGGTCAGGATGAGGCGCTCAAAATAGATCTCGGGATTTCCAAATCCCCGCTGGGCCATCGAACTCGCGCGCTGAGCGGCCGCGATGAGTCCGGCGGAATCATGCACTGGCAGCATTCCAATGCCACCGCCACCGCCGGCCGGTTTCACCATCAAGGGATAACCCACCTGGGCGGCCGCTTCCTGCAGTCCTGGGTGATCGGGTGCCATGCGGTCGCTGCCTGCGGCCACCGGCAGGCCATGCTCCCGGGCGAGGGCGCGGGCCCGGGCCTTGTTGCCGAGGGCCGCGATGTGGTGCGCCGAGGGGCCGATGAAGGTCATGCCGGCGTCGCCGACTGCGCGGGCGAAGTCGGCGTTCTCGGACAGGAAGCCGTATCCCGGATGGATGGCGTCGCATCCCGACTGGCGCGCGGCCGCGATAATGGCGGTCTGATTCAAATAGCTCTCCTTTGGCGCCGCCGCGCCGATGGCGATGGCCTCGCTCGCCGCGGAGAGATACGGGGCGTTGGCGTCGGCCTCGGAATAGACGGCTACGGCCGGCACGTTGAGACGCGACAGAGTGCGCAGCACCCGAGCGGCCACGGCTCCACGGTTGGCCACGAGGATTTTCTTGAACATGGCGGGATCAGTAGCTCGTTGGCCAGCTGCGCATCAGGTGCT
>CAMAPG010000064.1 GCA_945859965.1 Opitutus sp. GAS368
ATTTGATCGGCCAGGCGGAGCTTCAGCTCATGAAGCCGACCGCCTTTATTGTGAATGTCGGCCGTGCCCCCGTGATCAATGAGGATGCGTTATACACGGCGCTCAAGGACAAGGTCATTGCTGGTGCGGGGCTGGATGTTTGGTATCAATATCCGGTCCCCGGCCAGAAGCGCCTGCCGGCCACCCGGCCCTTTCACGAACTGGATAACGTGGTGATGACCCCGCACAAACCCACGCAGGAAACGATGGACTATCGCTGGGGTGAGATCCCGAAAAACATCGCAAACTACGCCGCCGGCCAGGAACTGAAGAATGTCGTTTGCCGGAATTTCTGATCCCACTGGCCGCGTTGTCTGAAAAAAAATCGCACTCTCCCCACTATGACAAATCCCTTTGCGACTCCACTGACACCGGCCAGCGCTGACAGCCCGCTTCCGGCCCGGGCCTGGCTTTTGGTCGGAATGCTTTGGGTGGTCGGGTGCCTCAATTATCTCGACCGGGTGATGCTGATCACCATGCGCGGTTCGATCAAGGAGGCGATCCCGATGACCGATGCCCAGTTCGGCCTGCTCACGACCTTGTTTTTGTTCGTCTACGGCGCGTTGAGCCCGATTGGCGGGTTCCTCGCGGATCGGTTTAGTCGCAGCGGCATCATCCTGATTTCGCTGTTCACGTGGTCGGTGACGACCTGGCTGACCGCCCATGCGACCACGTTCAACGGATTGCTGCTCACGCGGGCGCTCATGGGAATCAGCGAGGCGTGCTACCTGCCGGCGGCGGGGGCACTGATTGCGGATTATCATCGCAACAAGACCCGCTCGCTGGCGAACGGCATCCACCTCAGCGGAGTGATGGTCGGTTCGGCCCTCGGTGGATTGGGCGGGTGGATGGCGGAGCAGTACGACTGGACCTTTGCCTTCAAGTTTTTCGGGATCGGCGGCGTGCTCTACACCGTGGTGCTAATGTGTTTCCTGCGCGATCGGCCCCGGCAGGTGACGGAGGCGGGGACCGAGAACGCCACCGGTAACCGCGTCCGGATGTGGGAGGCGATCAGGAGTCTTTTCAGCCGGTGGGAATTCACCGTCGCAATGCTGTTCTGGGGCTTTCTGGGCATCGCCAGCTGGGCCTTTGTCGGCTGGATGCCGACCTATCTCAGCGAAACCTTCAATTTGCCCCAAGGAAAAGCCGGGCTGACCACCACACTCTACATTTATAGCGGCAGTTTGGTGGGGATGATCGTCGCGGGGGCCTGGTCCGATCGGTGGAGCCGCACCAACCCGCAAGGGAGAATGTGGGTCGGATTCATTGGCCTGTGCGTGACGGCGCCCGCGGTTCTCCTGGTCGCCAATTCCACCGTGCTGGGGATTACCATCGTGGCGCTCGTCGTCTACGGCATCACCCGCGCTTTTCCGGATGTGAACATGATGCCGATCATCTGCCAGATTACGGATGTGCGTTACCGGGCGACCGGCCTGGGTATTCTGAATGCCTTTGCGACGTTTGTCGGCGGCGCGACCATTTATATCGGCGGCGCGCTGCGCGATGCGCACGTGGATATCAAAATCGTTTTCCAATGCGGTGCGGGCGGATTGGTGCTGTGCATGTTCCTGCTTTATCTCATCCGGCCGAAAACGATGCCGGTAGAGTGAGCTTGGCGGACAAGGACTGCGCGCGTTGCCATTATTCGTTATTGCGGCGCGGCGCAGGAGCCCTTTCCTTCGGCGCGGTTCTTTGCGGGCATAGTATATCGGCTATTATGTGTGCTTCCCAAGCATGAGAGGAGGGTTCGACTCCCTCTGCCCGCACCAGTTCTCTCAGAGGTTGACTAGGCTTCCAGCCGCTGACTCTTACCACTCTTCGTGGCAAGAGCCCGTTGACACGGGGGCTTTCATATGAGCGCAACGAAGCCCGGTCGATTTACCCACTTCTCATGGCTTCTCTTATGATACTTTTTTGCTGTCCGGCCGGCTGAACGCCCGTCGAAGAACATGAGGACCTGCGCCCAAACCGATTCGGATCAGTCACCCCGGGGTGGATTGCCAATATTCCTGTTGTCAACCGGCGCGCGCCCCAATCTTCAATTCAAGCTTGGGTCTCGCGGGCAAACCGGCGGCTCAGGCGCCCGGGCCCGCATGGCGTCGACAAAGTCGGTAGCCACCCGGAGTTCCTGCAGGGCCAACTGCGCGGCACGCTGCCGGTCGAGCCGTGCCCGGCACCGCCCAGGACAGCCAGCTGCCGGCCGCGTCACCTTCCCATGGACAGGGCCTGCACGGCAGCTGAGCGAGGTGATATGACAAAGAAGATCGTTAACTTCACCTTGTTCCAAGTCGTCTGGTTAGCCTGTGTACTGGGCGCCGCCCGCGGCTATCCCTGGCTGGGGCCTGCCGCGGTCACAGTGTTTTTAGCCACCGCCGTGGCGCTATCGGACAACCGGCGGGCGGAACTACAACTGCTGGCCGCCGCAGCGGCGCTGGGGTTCCTGTTCGATACCGGCATGACTGCGGCGGGCTTTTTCTTTCCGCTGCCGCATTTATTGCCGGCGCCCTGGAGCCCGCCGTGGATGATAGCCCTGTGGCTGAACCTGGCCGCGGCGTTGAACGTCTCGCTGGCCTGGCTCAAGGGGCGGCACCTGCTCGCGGCAGCGTTTGGCGCGATCGGCGGTCCGCTGGCTTATACTGGCGGGGCCAAGCTCGGCGCTGTCGCAATACCCGGGTTATACGGCATCCTGGCGCTGGCGGCGGGCTGGGCTGCCATTACTCCGCTGCTGGTGTGGCTGGCTGTTTTTTTCAGGAGGGAGCGATGATGCCTGCCTTTCAGGCGCCGCAACGATGTGATAATACAAATTGACAACCTTGCGGAGATTTTTTTATGCGCGACATCAAAATATTCCTGGCCGTCATGCCGCTCTTCCTGCTGCTGGATTATATTTGGCTGGGCCACGTGATGAAACGTTTCTACCTGAGCGAACTGGGAAGCCTGGCCCGCGGGGACGGCAACTCCATAAACCCGCGGCTGCTGGCAGCCGGCGGAGTTTACCTGGCCCTGGTGGGCGGGATAATTGTCTTCGCGCTGCCACGCGTTGACCCGCTGCAACCGCTGGTCAGCGGGCTGGCCTGGGGCGCGCTTTACGGCTTGGCCGTTTACACCGTGTACGATCTCACCAACCGAGCGACGCTGAATCACTGGCCGCTCAAGCTCGTGGCCGTTGACATCTGCTGGGGTGTCCTGCTCTGTTCAGCCGTAACCGGTTGTGCCGCCATGGTCAGGAGCCGACTAGGCTGACGGCGCGGCCGCCACCTCGAAGAATCTCACGGGAAATGGTCATTAAATTGTCGCGCGATCGGAGCTGGCTTTTGCTCTCCCTGCTACTTGCGGCCTTTGCCGGAGCTGCGGTGGCGGCAGAGGACGTGTACCTGGGCGAAGCCCGCGACAAGAGCGGCGCCCTGTGTTACACGGAAAAGCATACGATAAGTTCTTCAGACGGCAAGACCATCGGTTCGCTCACCGAGTACAAGGGGCCGGACGGCGCGGTGATAGCCACCATGCGCTCGGACTACTCCCGCAGCGTTGCCATGCCCACTTACATTTTCGAGGACCTGAGGCGCAACTACCGGGAAGGCCTGCGTCTGCAGGGCGGGGAATACGTCATCTTCCACCAAGGCGGCAACGCCCCCGAGAAAACCGGGCGGCTCGAGAACCAAAGCGGGGTTTTCTCCTGCCAAGGCTGGCATTATTTCCTGGTGAACAACCTGGATCTTCTGGAGAAGGATGAAATTGTCCTCAACCTGATCCTACCCTCGGAACTGCGCCCCTTTCCGTTCATTGTAACGAGACTCGGCTCCGACGATTCACGGGTTTCCGCAGAGCTCAGGCTCAGGCACTGGCTGTTCCGGTACTTTGCGCCAAAGCTGAGCCTGATCTACGACAAAAAGAACCGCCGCCTGATGGAATTCCAAGGCGTTTCCAATATCCTGAACACGAACGGAGACACCCAGGAAGTAAGGATTCTTTACACCTATCCGCGAGACTGAACCAGCGGGCTTGCCACCCCGCTTTGGAATATCCCCACCCACCAGCCACCCGTGCCGACCATCGCTGTCACGATCACCAACAGTGTCTTGAAACCCTCCTGGCCTGGGCTCGCCGTCTGGCTAGTCCTGTGTTTTGCCGCACCCGCGCTCGGGTCCGCGGCCGGGCCGGGCGAGTGGTACGCCCAGTTGCAGAAACCCGCGTGGAATCCGCCGGGCTGGGTCTTCGGTCCGGTCTGGACGCTCCTCTACGCGATGATGGCCGTGGCTGCGTGGGGAGTGTGGCGGCGGGGCGGGTGGCGCGCGCAGCGGCTGCCTCTCAGCCTGTTCCTCACCCAACTCGCGCTCAACGCCCTCTGGACGCCCCTGTTCTTCGGCCTCCGCAGTCCCGGGCTGGCCCTCGTTGACATCGTCCTGCTCTGGCTCGCGCTCGCGGCAACTCTCGCGGCCTTCGCCCGAGTCCACCGCGCATCGGCCGTGCTACTCGCGCCGTATTTGGCGTGGGTTTCCTTCGCCGCCTTTCTGAATTTCACCATCTGGCAACTCAACTCCTGACTATTTCGCGGGCCAGCGCTGGGGCACCTGGCGCAGCTTGGTCAGGTCGTAGCCCTGGGCCGCCAGTTCCCCGCGCAGCCGCTGATAGTCGGCCTCCGGGATCTGCGGCGTGCGCGCCATGATCCAGACGTAATCCCGCTTGTTTCGGCCGATGACGGTCTGGCTGTAGTCGGGACTCAAATGTGTAATAAGGAATTCGGACTTGAAGGGCCAGATGAACTGCATCCCCCATGTGGAGTTGTTGACCTGGTCGACGACGAAACCGCGCGGATTATAGCGTTTGGGCGGTCCGTCGAAGTCCCCTTGGTTGAAGGTGAACATCGTGTCGATGGTGCCGTCGGGCTCCAGCCGGTAGTTCTCAATCGCGTTGTAGGCCTCGGTTTCAATGAAGGTGGGGATGCAGGCGATGACATACCACGGCCCCATGTAGCGTTTGAGGTCGACCTTCTCGACGGTCTGCAAGGGCGGCAGCGAGGTGGCGCAGCCGGTGAGCAAGAGAAGGCAGGACAGCAGGGATGGCGTTTTTACATTCATGTTCGTCTTTTCAATTAATCGCGTCTGCCTTTGCTACATAAAGGAGTGGATCGCCCGTAGGGCAACCACGCAAAGCCCGACCTCGGGAAAGCAGGAGGGCTCCAGCCCGGTGGTCTCCCGGCGGGGGGCATTTCATCTCGTTCAAGAGGGCCAGACGCTGCGAAAAGCCCAAACCGAGGCGACCAGCAGCAGCGGCTCTGGCCTCGTCGTGGGACACCGGCCACCGACGTCGACATTGCCGTCGGCTCCCCCGAGCATCAGCAGCGTCGGGTCGCGTTGGAGCAGCAGATGATCGATAGACTCAAGGCGCAGGGCGACCCGCGCATGTTCGGTCGCGGCGACATATTCGACAGCGACCCGATTGCGACGGATTCCCGTGGTTTCTATGAACGCTTCATGCGCGGCGAAAAACCAAGGGCCGCTGGGTCAATGAGAGCGACTTCGAGAAGGGACCTATCAAATGAAGACGCGCCTGTCCGTGGTCTACTTCGCCACAGCTCGTGCCTGACCCTGCCAAGTATCGTCGCTCAGTCGTATCCCACAACATTCTCTTCCTGCTTGTGGATGAGCCCGCGGGACAGCTTCAGAACATAGGCATTGCTAGACCCTGCGGGTTGGTTGATAGGAAGGTCACCTCACCAATAAAAACGCCCCAAGCCCCATTTCCACATGAATGCCCTGAACCGTCGTGATTTTTGCATACTCTCGTCGAGCGGGCTCCTCGCTGCGATGGCACCTACCGGCTTGATGGCGGCGGGAACTCCCCCGGCGGGGAAGAAGGGGCGGACGGACCTCGAGTATGTCATGATTGCCGAGGGAACGGAGAAGCACCCCAGAAACGACTCCGCCTCCATCATCGAGCTGGACGACGGCCGGCTATTCATGGTCTGGCTGGAGTTTCTCCAGACTGAGCGGGCCGGGCATGATGAGGGCCTGAACCGCATTTCCTCGATGATTTCGGACGATAGAGGGAGGACGTGGAAGCGGAAGCGGGTGGAGCTTGAGACCGCGCCGGGGGACATGAGCGTCTACAATCCCAGCCTGCTCAAGCTCGCCAACGGGGAGATCCTCTTTTCCTACATCCGCTATCACCGGCTCGAGTGGGGCGCTCCCTACGACATGTCCGGTTACCTCAAGCGGAGCCGGGACGGAGCCGAAACATTCGGCGATCCGGTCACGATCTGGAGCCATCAGCCGATTGGGCCGGCCAATGATCGCATGATTCAGCTGAAGTCGGGCCGGGTGGTCCAGGCGGTCGAGCGGGTGCCGGGGTTGCGCGGACAAAAGTCCGCCATCGAGTCGGGATGCTTTTTCAGCGATGACAACGGCCACACCTGGACCCTGAGCGACACCTTTGTCCGCCTGCCCCTCCGCGGTTCCATGGAGGGCATCATCGCGGAAACAAAAGACCAGCGGCTGTTGATGGCGGTGCGCAACCAGCTGGGCAGCGTGTTCCTCTCCGAGTCGAGAGACGGCGGGAAAAACTGGTCAAAGGCGCAGACATCGGGCCTTCGCGGCGGAGAGTCGATGCCCGTCCTCCGGCGGATTCCCTCGACCGGCGATCTGGTCCTGATCTGGAACAACAGCGAGTATGACCCCTATTCCGGAACGCATTTCGGCCTGCGTTCGCCGTTGACGGTGGCGCTTTCGATTGACGGGGGAAGGACGTGGAAACAGCGGGCGCACATTGAGACCGATCCCACCTATGAGTTCAGCAACCCGTCCTGCCTGTTCACCCGGGACGGTGGGATGATTATCACCTACTTCGTTTCGAAAATGCTCGATCCGGAGCCCCCCAGAAAGTTCGGGCGGAGCTCGATGAGCCTGAAAGCCTGCATCACGAGCGTGGACTGGCTGTATTCGGACTAATGGGTGGTCTGCATTGGTCTTAACGCGTGGCTCGATTTTTTAGCCGACATTTCTCGGGGTGCGCAAGGGCCGTGCGGTGAGGGTGAGGCTGGCCTTGCCAAAGTGCGCCCTACAAACGATAACGAGTCCGGAGGATCTATGGATAAAAAACAACTGATGCAAAAAATCGCCGGTAAAGTGGGCAACGAGAAGGCGGTCGAGCTGGTGATGAACGCTTACAATACCGAGCTCGTCACCACCTGGCTGAGCCGCTTGCAACCCGGGAAGCCGCTGGGCGGACCCACCCGGCATGATCACCTCGCCGATGCCCTTGAACGGGTGTCGGAGGTCTGCGAGTTGAATCCGTAGACGTCCGATCAGGCGCTGTAACGCGCCGCAGTATTTTGGGCCCGCCTCTGGAAGGCGGGCTTTTTGCTGTCCGCACCACAGCCGCTTTGGTGTTGGGCGATGCGGACTGGCCGGGTAATCCCCCAAGCCAGCTCATTCCCTTGTGTCCATGCCCCGGTCGGGGATGTAACCAATGGCGGAATGTCCCGGGGACGGCTATACTAAGGGGGTCAATCCGACCTCAGAAATTAACTTCAAGCGCAAGGAACTCCCATGGACCAGACACCGCACAAGGATCATCTGCAGGAACAAAACGGCCAAAACGAGCCTACCCGTTTGAAGGAAGAGCGGCTAAATCTTGCAATGGATAGTGCCACGGACACGGGTGCTTCGGGTGCCGGGGCCAGTCTGAACGATCCGGAAAAACTGCCGGCATCCGCGGGCTCGGGTGGGCGCGGTGAAGTGCGCAGCGACCAGAATCGCCGCTTGCCCGATAACCTCACGCCCCAGCAACGGAGCGAAATCGGCCGCAAGGGTGGACAACGGGTCAGCCAGAATCGCGAACATATGGCCGCGATTGGCCGCGAGGGTGGACGGGCTTAAGTTGCGAGCTGAAGGGCGCTTGCCCGCAACGGCCGCGCGAGGGTTATCCTTTCGCACCCACTTCACGTTCGGCCCGCACTTTTAAGGAGGGCGGTTTACGGTTGGGTTCCCGGCTCGGGACGGATGAAAAAGAGCGGGTTCAAAGGCCGGCCCAAAATTTGTTGGCCCAAAGGGAATTTCCTCGCAGTATACCGATGTTTCACTAAACGTCCGGACCTTCACCACAACCCCTATAAAAATGCGCAATCTCATCCTCGTCTTCACGATCATCTCAAGTCTCGCGGTAGGTTCGGCGTTTGCAAATGATGCCAAAACCGCACCGGCTGGCGAACCCACCAAGGGCAAATGTTGCGCCAAGGCGGAAAAAAACGGCCAGCAGTGCACGCACCCATGCTGCGCTTCGTCGGCCAAGGACGGAAAAAATTGCGAGAAATGCGGCGGGACGAATCCCGCGAAGAAATAATTTCCCGGTTTTCTGATTCGAGCCGCGCATGATTTGCGCGGCTTTTTTATTGTTCGGACGGGCTGAACTCGGCGGTCAGGCCGAAAGCAGCGGTTAAATTCTGCGGCCAAATGATCACTTAGCTGGCCGGGCTGACATCCGCCGCCACCTCGGCGGCATGACGGTGCCGCCAGCGATCGAGCACCCGCCGGTAGATATTGTCCGGGGATAGACCATAGGCCGCGCGCAGGATCTCCACATTGGTGCCGTGCTCCACAAATTTGTCGGGCCAGCCGATGCGTTCCACCGCGGCGGGACAGTCGGCCTCTTGCAGGGCCTCAAGCACGGCGCTCCCAAAACCGCCGGCCAGCACATGATCTTCCATGGTCACCAGCAGTGGGATGCAGGCGGCGTGACTGAGCAGCAAGGTGCGATCAAGGGGTTTTACGAAGCGCGCATTCACGACTCCGACCGAAAGATTTTCCTCCTTGGCCAGCCGGGCGGCGAGCTTGAGCGCATCGTCCACCATGGTGCCGAGCGCCCAGATCATGATGTTTGAACCTTCGCGCAGCACTTCGGCATGGCCGATCGGCAGGGTCGCGGGCTGCACCTTGATTTTGGCGCCGACTCCCGGGCCGCGGGGATAACGGAGAAAGGCAGGCCCGGCGTGCTGCAGGCTCGTGTGGAGCATGTCGACGAGTTCGTCCTCGTCCTTCGGCTGCATCACCACCGCGTTGGGCACGCAGCGCAGGTAGGCGAGATCGAAGAGCCCGTGATGGGTGGGACCGTCATTGGGCGAAAGTCCGGCGCGATCCATGCAAAACGTCACCGGCAGATTCTGCAGCGCGACATCATGAATGATCGGATCGTAGGCGCGCTGGAGGAAGGTGGAATAGATGGCGACGACCGGGTGAAATCCCTTCGTGGCCAGACCGGCGGCGAAAAGCACCGCGTGTTCCTCCGCGATGCCGACGTCGAAAAACTGGCGGGGCAATTCGGCGGCGAGATGGGAGAGTCCCGTGCCGCTTGGCATCGCCCCGGTGATGCCGACGATGTGAGCGTCGGCCCGTGCAAATCTGACCAAGGCCTGGCCAAACACGTCCTGGTAGGCGGGCGTTCCGGCGCTGGCGGGTTTCATGCTGTGGCCCGTGACCGGATCGAACGGGCTGGCCCCGTGGAATTTCTCGGGTGAGTTGACCGCCGCGTTGAGGCCCTTGCCCTTCTTCGTGAGAACGTGGATCAGCACGGGTTCCTCGCTGTGCTTGGCGAACTCGAGGTTTTTCACCAGGGCCTCGAGATTGTGGCCGTCGACGGGACCAAGGTAGCGCAGGCCGAATTTTTCGAACAGGGAGGAGCCGACAATGAAGTCCTTGGTTTCGCGTTTCCATTTATGGTACACGCGGTTCATTTCGACTCCGACGGGGAAGCTCCGGAAGAACGCCTCCAGATCGTGGTGGATCTTGTTGTAGGTCGGGCTCGTGCTGAGGCGATTGAGGTAGGTCGAGATGGCTCCCACGTTTTTCGCGATGGACCATTCGTTGTCGTTGAGGATGACGATGAGGCGCTGGGTCGAGCTGACAACGTTGTTGAGCGCCTCGAGCGTGATGCCGCAGCTAAAGGCCGCGTCCCCGCAAAGGGCGATCACGTGTTCGTGCGAGCCGCGCAGATCGCGCGCCGTCGCCATGCCCAGAGCTGCGCTGAGCGCGGTGCCGGCGTGACCCGCGCCGTAGCTGTCGTGTTCGCTCTCGGCACGGTAGAGAAAGCCGCTGGCGCCGTTGCTTTGGCGCAATTTGGAGAAAAATTCACCTGACCGGCCGGTGAGAAGCTTGTGCACGTAACCCTGGTGGGCGACGTCGAAAACAAACTGGTCTTCGGGGGTCGTGAAGACCCGGTGGAGGGCGATGGTTAGCTCAACCACGCCCAGGTTGGGGCCGACATGGCCTCCGTTGCGCGACGTGACGGCGATGATTTCGTCCCGGATTTCCTGTGCGAGCAGGGGAAGTTGGGCGGGCGCCAGCGCTTTGACATCGGCTGGTCCGCGGATGCCATCCAGCAAGCGGGGAGTCGGTGCAGTCAGGCGGGGAGGGACAGAATCGTTCATCTGGAAGAAAACGCGGCGCAGCGCTCAGGCATCGCGCTCGGTGGCAAATTTTTCAAAGCCGACGCCGTCTTTTTGTTTCTTCAAGAGTTCGATTTTCAGTTCGGCTTCCTTCAGGCGGGATTCGCAGGCTTTGAGCAGCTTGTTGCCCTCCTCAAATTTGGCCAGCAGTTCGGCCAGGGGCACGGAGCCGGATTCCATGGATTCGACGATGGATTCGAGCTGGGTCAAAGCATCTTCGAACGACAGCTTGGTTTTGGGATTAGCTTCCACGCTCCCACGATGCGGGCGAAAAGAGGCTTTTCAACCAAAAGGTACGAACCCAGACCAGGCAGGGGATTATGGCGCAAGCCGCTGATTGCCCGGGAGGAAAGCAGGCCGGTCTGAGCAGGGCGATCCGTCCAATTCCGGACACAATTCAGTTGGCGTGTCGGAAAAAGTCGTTGGATTGAGTTCATGGTTCTCATGATTGTAGCCGGGGTGATGGTGCTGCGCTTGGTGGGCATGCTGGTGCTGGAAGCGCGCAATCGGGCGGAAGTCCGGCGCCACGCGGGCGCGCCTCCGCCGGCGGTCGCGGCGATCATGGATGACGCGACGTATGTGAAGTCGGCCGCCTACACTCTGGAAAAATCCCGTTTTACCGTGGTCACGGAGATTTTCGACACGTTGGTGCTGCTACTGGTGATTTTTGGGGGCGTGTTGCCGGCCCTGTTCGCCGAGGTGGCGTTTCGCGGCGCGGCGGGGGCGGTGTGGGATGACGCACTGTTTATTTTATTTGCGACGATGCTACTGTCCATTCCCAGCCTGCCTTTCGACTGGTGGGCGCAGTTTCATCTCGAGGCGAAATTCGGCTTCAATAAAAGCACGCCGGGCCTTTGGGTAATGGATAAAATCAAGGGCGTGATCCTGATTTTTGCCCTTGGGTTCCCGCTGCTCTGGGCGCTGCTCTCGCTGGTGCGCTGGGTGGGTCCGCTGTGGTGGGTGTGGGGCTTTGCCCTGCTCTTTGGATTTCAGATGCTGATGATGGTGCTCTACCCGAAGCTGATCCTGCCGCTCTTCAACAAACTGACTCCGCTGCCGGACGGTGAGCTTCGCCAGAGACTGATGCTGCTGGCCGAACGGACGGGGTTTCATGCGCAGACCATCGACGTGATCGATGGCTCGAAGCGCTCCGGGCACTCCAATGCCTATTTCACCGGTTTCGGCCGGTTCCGCCGGATCGTCCTTTTCGACACTCTGATCGCCCAGTTGAGCATCGAGGAACTGGAAGCCGTTCTCGCCCACGAGATCGGCCACTATCGGTTGGGGCATATCCCCAAAATGCTGGCGGTTTCAGCGATCATGCAGTTTGGCGGCCTGGCGGTGATTGCCTGGCTGGCCCAGAATGGGTGGTTCAATGTCGCGTTCGGGTTTCCCCCGGGCGAACTGGCCCCGACCTTCCTCCTCTTTGCGCTCGTGAGTGGTGCGGTGACCTTTTGGTTTTCGCCTTTGTTTAATTTTTTCTCCCGCAAACATGAGTATGAAGCGGATGCCTTTGCCCGCCAGGCGGTCGTTGGTCCGGAGCCGATGGTCGCGGCACTGCGCAAACTGGCGCAGAAAAACCTGAGCAACCTCACGCCGCATCCGTCGTACAGCGCGTTTTTTTATTCGCACCCGACCTTGGTGGAACGTGAGCGTGCGTTGGGGCAGAACTGAACAGCCGGGACAGCGAAGGAGCAAACGTGGCTGCAATGGGGCGGATTCTCTGGGGGCTTGGTCTCCTCGTGCTGATGCTGTCATCGGCGCGCGCCGAGATCCTGACCGTGGCGACGTACAACCTGGCGAATTACACGTCGGCGGATCGGATGACGGCGGAGGGATATCGGAAGGATTATCCTAAGCCGGAAACTGAAAAACAGGCCTTGCGGACGGTGATCCTTGGGCTCAACGCCGATATCCTTGCCGTCCAGGAGATGGGCCAGCAGGCATATCTCGATGAGTTGCGTCGCGATCTTAAGGCGGCCGGACTCGATTATCCCTACGCCGTGCTGCTCGAGGGACCGGATCCCGATCGCCATGTCGCGCTCCTCGCGCGGCGCGAACCGCTGGCTGTCCAGCAGCACACGGATCTCGCCTTCAATTATCGCGGCAGCCTCGAGAAGGTGAAGCGGGGCATGTTGGAGGTGACGTTCCGGACGGAGGGCGGCGAACTGACGCTATTCGTCATCCATCTGAAGAGCCGCCTGACGGATCAGCCGGATGATCCGCTTTCGACCCTGCGGCGAACCGGAGAGGCCACAATTGTGCGGGATACGATTCTGCGGCAGGTGGGTGATCCGGCCCGGGGTTGTTTCGTGGTGTTGGGCGATTGCAACGACAGCAAACGCAGCAAGCCGCTGGGACA
>CAMAPG010000065.1 GCA_945859965.1 Opitutus sp. GAS368
ATCAAGATCTCCGTCGTCGTTCACCAGGACCGCGCGGAGGAATCCGCCCGGGTGGCGCACGCGGCGTTCAAGCTGGATCAGGCGTGAGCCGCCGGGCGCCCTGGTTTTTGTAATTTTTTCGCACCAGTCATTCCCTTCGCGGAACGGCCCGGAACCAGCCCGAGAAAGCACGATGAAGTTCATCTCCACCCGGGGCCAAACGCCCGCCCTCGGATTTTCCGATGCCGTCGCCACCGGCCTGGCGCCCGATGGCGGATTGTTCCTGCCGGAGACGCTGCCGGATTTCAGCCGGGATCTGGGGCGTTATGCTGCGCTCAGCTACCCCGAACTTTGCTTCGAATTTTTGCGCGGGTTTGCCACGGATATCCCGCCAGCCGCGCTGAAGGCGATTGTCGGAGCCAGCTACACTCGTTTTGCCGACCCGGCGGTGGCGCCGCTCAAGTCGCTCGGAAAAAATCTTTACGTGCTCGAGCTTTTTCACGGACCCACGCTCGCCTTCAAGGATTTCGCGCTTCAGCTCTTGGGCAATCTTTACGCCCACCAGTGCCGGGAGCGGAAGGAAACGATCAATGTCCTCGGTGCGACATCGGGAGATACGGGCGCGGCGGCGATCTATGGGCTGCTGGGGAAACCGGGCACGGCGATCTTCATCCTCTATCCGGACGGCCGGGTGTCCCCGCTCCAGGAACGCCAGATGGTGTGCACCGGGGAGGAAAACGTCTTCGCTCTCGCGGTGGATGGCACCTTCGACGACGCCCAGAATGCGCTGAAGGAAATTTTTGGCGACCAAGGGTTCCGCACGCAGCACCGACTTTCCGCGGTCAACTCGATCAATATCGCGCGGGTCCTCGCCCAATGCGTCTATTATCTTTACGCTTGGCTGCGTCTGCCAGTGGCCGAGCAGGCGAATGTCGAGTTTGTCGTCCCTACCGGTAATTTCGGCAACGTCCTGGCCGGCTGGTTGCTGCAACAGATGGGGGTGCCGATTCGCGGCTTCAAGGTGGCGACGAACCAGAACGACATCCTCTACCGGCTTTTCACCACGGGGGAATATCGCGTGGATGCAGTGCGGCCGAGCCTCGCGCCGTCAATGGACATCCAGGTCGCCTCGAATTTCGAGCGGTTCCTGTATTACAGCGTCGGCCGTGATCCCGCGCGCGTGCGCGAGGTGATGGCGACATTCAAGCAGCACGGCAGCTACACGTTCGAGAATTTCAACCGGGCGACGTTTAGCGCCTCGCGCTGTACGGACGCGGAAGTGCCGGGGATTATTCAACGGATCCACCGTTCCCACGGCTACATCGTCGATCCGCACACGGCGTGCGCTTTCAAGGAAATCTCGCCCGATCGGGTCAGCGTGGTCCTGGCGACGGCCAGCCCGGCGAAATTTCCGGAGACGATCAAGGCCGCGATCGGGATCGAACCGACGCATCCGGCCTTGGAAGCATTGAAGACCCGCCCGATCGTGAAGCATCGGATCAAGGCCGATCCCGCTAAAATCCGGGCGTTCATCGAAACGCATTCGGTCTGAGCGCAGTGGTTGGCCCCGGCTGGCCCAACCGGCGGCGAAAAGCTCCCTTGCCAGCCGCGGTGCTGCGCGCAAATCTAATCCCTTCGCATGAGCACCGCGGTCAAAATCTACGATACCACCCTGCGCGATGGCACGCAGGGCGAAGGCATCAGTTTCTCGGTCACTGACAAGCTGCTGATTGCGGAGAAGCTCGACCAGTTTGGCGTCGATTACATCGAGGGTGGATTTCCCGGCTCCAATCCCCGCGATATCACGTTTTTCCAGGAGGCAAAAAACCTCCACCTCAAGCATGCGCGGCTGGCGGCGTTTGGCTCCACGCGCCGGGCCGGCACCAAGGCGTCGGAGGATGCCCAGCTCCGCACACTACTCGACAGCGGCATGCCGGTCATGACCATTGTCGGCAAAACGTGGACGCTGCATGTGACCGAGATCCTCCGGACGACACTCGAGGAAAATCTGGCGATGATCGAGGATTCCGTCCGCTACCTCGTCGCGCAGGGCCGCGAGGTGGTTTACGACGCCGAGCATTTTTTTGACGGCTACAAGGCTAATCCCGACTACGCCTTGAAGACGCTGGCCGCAGCGGTGCGAGGTGGGGTCAGCAATCTGTCGTTGTGTGACACGAACGGCGGGACGCTGGTCGACGATTTCAAGGGAGTCATTGCCCGGGTGGTGAAGGAATTCGGAGCCGACAAGGTGGGCGTGCACTGCCATAACGACAGCGGGCTCGGCGTGGCGCTGACCCTGGCCGGGGTGGACGCGGGGGCGACCCTCGTGCAGGGGACGGTGAATGGCTACGGTGAACGTGTCGGCAACGCGAACATGATCACCGTGCTGCCGAATCTCTTCCTCAAAATGGGACGGACCGCACGCTGTGCGGCGAATCTCAGCCAGCTGCGCGATCTCTCGCTGTTCTTCGACGAGCTCGCGAATCTCCGGCCTGATCCCAAGGCGCCCTTCATCGGCCAGTCAGCCTTTGCGCACAAAGGCGGCCTGCACGCCAACGCCGCGCAGAAAGTGGCGCGCAGTTACGAGCACATCGACCCGGCCCTGGTGGGCAATCGGACGCGGGTGCTGGTTTCAGACATGGCCGGCCGCAGCAGCCTCGCGCTCAAGGCGAAGGAGATGGGCATCGAGCTCGATGAAAAGCGTCCCGAAATGAAGGGTTTGATCGAGGAGCTGAAGGAACGCGAATTTCGTGGTTACGAATACGAGGCGGCCGATGCCTCGTTCAAGCTGCTGGTCACGAAAGCGCTGGGCCAGCGGAAGTCGTTTTTCGAAATCGAGAGCTATCGGGTGATCATTGAACGCCACGGCGCAGAGCTCTGGGCGGAAGCGACGGTCAAGCTGAAGGTGAACGGCGAATCGGTTCACACCGTGGCTGAGGAAACCGGCCCGGTGGGCGCCCTCGACAAGGCTTTGCGCCTCGCCCTTGAAAAAACCTATCCCCAGCTCCGCGATATCAAGCTTTGCGACTACAAGGTACGAATCCTCGAGGGAAATGCCGGTACCGGATCGCGTACCCGGGTGCTGATCGAAAGCGGCGATGGGCACTCCATCTGGGGCACCGTCGGCGTCAGCGACAATATCATCGACGCTTCGTGGGAAGCGCTGCGCGACGCCGTGGAATACAAGCTTCTGCAGGATAGCTGAACGGGTTGGCCTGTGGGAGCGGCTTTACGCCGCGACTTATTTGTCTCTGGGGCAGGTAGGGCGAATCCTCCGGATGAGCCGTTGGTGTGCCCGGCTCGTCGGGGACGGCTCGCCCTACCTGTTTCGCTGCGCTCAAAATGACAATCCCTCATCCACAGATCATTCCCTACAGCAGTGGCGCCAACAACCGGCTGAGGTCCTCGGCGAGATTGCCCATAATCCGGGTGCGCCCTGACTGGCTGGGGTTCGGTTTGTGGCAATGAGTCGCCAACTCTTCGGCCCAGACGCGCATCGCACGCACATCGGCTGGCGAGTAGAGGATCATGCCGATCTCGAAATTGACGAAGAGGCTGCGGAGATCGAAATTCGCCGAACCGATCAGTCCGATCCGGTCGTCGATAATGATTCCTTTGCTATGCATCATGCCGGGACCTAACAGGAGTACGCGCGCCCCGGCGCGTTCGAGTTCACGCATATAGTAGCGCCCGGCAAAATCAGTGACGGGATGATTGGAGCGCGCCGGCATGATCAAGGTGATTTCCCGGCCGGCGCGGGCCTTGACGAGCAGCGAGCGGAACAACACTTCGTCGGGAATGAAATAGGGGGTGACGATCCAAATGCTGCGCTCCGCTTCCTGGATCATGGAAATGATTCCTTCGTAGAGTGGATCGCCGGCGACATCCGGCCCGCTGGCGACCACCTGCAGTTCGCTGCTACCCTCGAAGGGGAGGGCCTGGGGCGAAAACTCCTGGCGAAGCGTCTCCAGCGGAACGCCGCCCGCAAACGACCAATCCGCGAGAAAGACATCGTTGAGCAGCGTGGCCGCCGGCCCGGTGACGATGGCGCCGAAGTCGCGCCAGCGTTTTTTTAGAGGCGTCGGCCCCATATATTCGCGGGCCAGGTTATGGCCGCCGATGAGAGCGGTGTGCTGGTCGAAAATCGCGATTTTACGATGATTGCGGAGGTTGGCCGAGTTGCGGAGGGTGAAGAAAGGCAGCACGGGCATGAAACGATGCACTTCACCGCCCGCCTCGCGCAACGGGTCGACAAAGCCCCGGCTGGAAAAAAGGCAACCGACGGCGTCGAGCAGCAGGCGGACCTTGATGCCCTCCCGGGCCCGCTCGGCGAGGAGCTTGACGATTCTTTTTCCGGTGTCGTCGCGGGCAAGGATGAAGGTCGTGATGTGGATGGAATGCTTCGCAGCGCAAATCTGGTGTTCCAAGGCGGCGTAAGCATCCTCCCCGGTGGTCAGCAGTTGGACGGCGTTGCCGCCGACGGGAGGGCAGGTTCCGCTGGCACTGACCGTGTGGGCGGTCGGGGAAGTCCGGCCCAGGAGGGTGGACGTATCGACCCCGGGCACGAAAGGACAGACGAGGGCCTTGCGGGCCAGTAATCGGCGGAGTTTCCGGCCGCCAAAGACCAGGTAGAAGGGCACGCCGACGTAAGGGATCAGGAGAATGGCAAGGAGCCAGGCGACTGTGTTGCCCGGCTGGCGTTTTTCGCTGAAAAGGCGGGCAAAGGCGAACAGGGCGAGCACAACGCCGCCCACCGTGAGAAGATGCTCAAAAACCGGGTGGCCGATCACTTTGTGCATGGAATGGTCTACGCGCAGCCCGGTTGGGCGTCAAATTCCTCTCGGTCCTAAGTAATGGTGGTGGGAACTGGATTCGAACCAGTGAAGGCGTTAGCCAGCAGATTTACAGTCTGCCCTCGTTGGCCACTTGAGTATCCCACCGAGAGGAATGGGCTAGTTCAGAGGGCCTCGCGCACGGCGCAAGGTTTTTTTCACACGGAATTAAACCAGTCCCGCGGCGCGAAAACTGTAGTAGCCCAGACCGGTGGGATCGCTAGCGGGCTGGCCCACGATGACGTGGTCGAGCAAGTCGATATCGAGGGCCCTGGCGGCTTCACGGATCTGGCGCGTGACGTGAAGATCGGCGGCACTGGGCGCGGGATCACCGCTCGGATGATTGTGCACGCAGACGATGGCGGTGGCGCCTTCGCGCACCGCTTCGCGGAAAACTTCCCGCGGGTGGGCGAGGGCGGCCGTGGCGGTGCCGGAGGAGACTTCGATCCGTTTCAACAGGCGGTTTTTTCGATTCAGGCAAAGTACCCAGAATTTCTCCACCTGCAATCCCCGGACAATGGACTGGAAGTGGGCGACGATGAGATCGGCGCGATTGAGCTGGGGCGCACTGTCCGTCTGTTGCCCGAGCACGCGGCGCGCGATTTCCATGACGGTGACGAACTGCAGGGCTTTGATCCGGCCGATGCCTTTGAAACGGCGGAAATCCGTTTCCTTCCAGGCAATCAATCCGGCCAGCGAGCCGGCTTCGCTGAGCAGCCGTGCGGCCAGGGTGACCACATCGTGTCCGCGTGTTCCGCTGCGCAGCAGCATCGCGAGCAATTCCGCGTCACTCAGCGCGGCCGGACCGAGCCGTTCCAGGCGTTCCTGCGGACGCTCATTGACGGTCAGTTCACGAAGACGGTTGGGCAGGGACAGGGGAATGCCAGTGGAGACGGTCATGGAAAGGACTTACGGAGGGTCCTTTTCTTGTAACGGCACGCCAGGGGGCTTTCTTTCAATCAAGCTCCTGGATAGGAGCGGACGGCCGCGACTTGGCGGTTTCTTGGTGCGGTCGATTTCCGGGTTTCCTCGTGGGCAATCTGAGTAATATAGCTCTGGAATTCCGGATCCTCACCTTCGAGCAGACTGGGAAGGAGCGCGCGAAAGTCCGGACGACGGCACCACACTCGCATAGAGTCCTCCCACGTTCGCCAGAGCCGTGAAGCCTGACGGCTCGTTCTCCTCATAGACGAGGATGTAGGCCTGTTCAAAGAGCGCGATCAGGATTTCGAACAGGATATTTCGACGCTCAATCTGGTCGGACGTGAGCGGAGCGGCCGGGGCGGTTTCGGTGATCAGATGCAGCTCGGCGTTCTCCAATACAAGTCGGAGGAATTTCGCGTATTCGTCGGAAAGCTGGAGATAGAGCTCTTCTTCGTCGTTCTGCCGTTCCTTCCGCTGTTCACGGACATAGACATGCCCAAGGGCAGACCGATCACGGTCATCACATAACTGAGCGCTTCGAGCCATTCCATGACAGTCATGTCATGAGTTTAACTCTGACGGAGTGCCCGGTCAAACCGCGCTCCGCAGTGTCACCGCTCTGTCGCAAATGGCGAAGCCGTTAACCCGGGCCGAGTTCGGCTCTGTGCGATCACGGGCTACCCGGAGGTTTAGTCCCTGCGGGCTGTTCCAGTCGGCTCAGTAGTGTTTGACGTAACCGTTGCGCCGAAGGCGCTCCAGCCAGCGTTCCTGGCCCATTCCAGCCATCTGCTGCATCAGCGTATGCTCGATCCTCTCACGGACGGCGTCGAGTGGTTCGATTCCCGCGTACTTGCGGTCTTCGACGAAGAGCAAATATCCGCCCTCAGGCAGAACCAAAGGTTCGGTCATCTCCCCTTTTTTGAGCGCGAACAAGGGCTCGCTGAATTCTTTTTTCAGGTCCGAACGCTGGTGCCAGTCCCAGTCGCCGCCCTTGGCCTTCCGGGAGGCATCCTGGGAATAGGCGCGGGCGAGATCCTCGAATTTTTCCCCGGCTTTGAACTTGGCCGCGATGTCGGCGAGGCGCGCGTGCAGCTGGTCGTCGGTTTCGCCCGGCTGGCGGAGCAGTTGCAGCATCCGCATGTGCACGCTGTCCTCCTGGTAAAACCGGTCTTTGTTTTCGTTGTAATACGTCTCGATCTTGACCGGGCTCACGATGTTGACCGATTTGCGCTGCTGTGAACGCATGTAGCCCAAAATGATTTCTTCTTCGGCGTCGCGCCGGAATTCACGGATCGTTTTTCCCTGGGACCGAAGGTAGGCAAGAAACTTGGAACGGTCGTTCTCGAAGTCCTCGGCCTGGCGGTGGGCGATCTCGTTGTCGATGTAAGCGGCCGGAACCTGCCTCGATTCCTTTCCGTCCTTGCCCTTGCGAAAGGCTTTCACGATCAGCTCGCGATCGATGAGATTCTGAATCGTATCGTCCTGCAGGGCCTCCAGCTTCTCCTTGAACTCCTTCTCGTTGCGGGAATCGCGCTGCAACTGGGGGATGAGCGGGGCAATTTCCCGGCGGATATCGTCAACGGTGATGACCTTGTTTTCAACAATGGCTGCTATCCCGTTGGCAAACCGCAGGTTAAGACCATCTTCCGTCGGGGTCTGCGCACGGCTCGAAAGGGTGGCCAAAAGTGCCAGGGTGCAGACCGCGGAACTGAGGGCAAAGCGACGGGAAATCATGGAAGGTTGTTCAGGAAGGCGATAATCTCACGTAACCGTAGGAGAGGCTTGGGGGCGGTCAATCTTGGAAACCGGGCGCCGACTTGGACCCAATCATCCCTCTGGCTGCTGTTGCGGAGACATTTCAAACGGGTGGACTCCGTTTCGACGGAAACGATGCCTTTTTGTTCCGCCCTGATTCGAATCTCGGTCACGAGCAAAAGCGCCTTCACTTCGTCTCCGAACTTGCCGAAGCGGTCGCGCAGGTCGGCCTCGATTTCGCGCAACTGGGCCGGGGTTTGGGCCAGGGCGAGCTTGCGGTAGAAGTCGATCCGCAAGCGGGTTTCATTCAAATAGGTGTGCGGAATCCGGGCTTGGATGCGCGCCACCTCCACCGCGCCGCTGGCATCGTGCTCGGCGTCGCGGACCGCGGTGTAGGAATCCTCATAACGCCGCCGGCCGTCGTCGCCCCCCGCGCTCTCGCCCACGAAGACGAAATCCAGTTTGACGCTGGCCCGGACGGCCGCGGCCTGCTTGTCGCCTTTCAGTCGGGCCACGCTTTGGCGCAGAAGCTGGCAATACAGTTCGAAACCGACGCCGACAATGTGGCCGCTTTGCTGGGCCCCGAGGAGATTGCCGGCCCCGCGCAGCTCCAGATCCCGCATGGCGATGCGGAAACCGGCGCCGAGCTGGTTGTGGGTGCGCATCGCGGTCAGGCGTTGACGGGCGAGTTCGACCAGCCGGGTGTGGCGGTGCAGCAACAGGTACGCGTAGGCCTGGTGCTTGAAGCGCCCGACCCGGCCGCGAAGCTGGTAGAGTTGCGACAGCCCAAAACGATCGGCGCCTTCGATGATGATCGTGTTGCAGTTCGGGATATCGAGTCCGCTCTCGATGATGGTGGTGCAGACGAGCACGTGGTATTTGTTCGCCACAAAATCGGTCATCACGCGCTCCAGCTCGTTGGCCTCCATCTTGCCATGGCCCACCCCAATGGTGAGGTCGGGCAACAGTTCCCGGAGGCGCTGTGCGACCAGGTCGATGGTCATGACCCGGTTGTGCAGGTAGAAAACCTGGCCGCCCCGGCGGATTTCATGGCGGATCGCATCGACGACCAGTTTTTCATCGTAGGTTTTGACGATGGTCTGGATCGGGTGGCGGTTGGTCGGAGCGGTTTCGATCACGCTCATGTCGCGCGCCCCGGTCAGTGCCATGTAAAGGGTGCGCGGAATGGGCGTGGCACTCATCGAGAGCACATCGACGGTCGCCCGCATGCGTTTGAACACCTCCTTGTGCTTCACCCCGAAGCGCTGCTCTTCGTCGATCACAACCAGGCCCAATTCCTTGAACTGCACGTCGGCCTGCAGCAACCGGTGCGTGCCGATGAGGATGTCCACCTGGCCCGCAGCGGTGGCCTCGAGGATTTTCTTTTGCTCGGCGCGGGAGCGGAACCGGCTGACCATTTCGACCGCGATGGGATAGCCGGCCATGCGTTCGCGCAGCGTGTTGAGGTGCTGCTGGGCCAGCACGGTGGTCGGGACCAGCATCGCGACTTGCCGGCCGCCCTGCACTGCCTTGAAGGCGGCGCGGATGGCGACCTCGGTTTTGCCGAAACCGACGTCGCCGCAGATCAGGCGATCCATGGGCTGCGCGCGTTCCAAATCGGCTTTGGCTTCATGGATGGCCTTCAATTGGTCGGGCGTCTCGGTGTAAGGGAACGAGGCCTCGAATTCCTTCTGCCAGGCATTGTCGGCCGGAAACGCGTGGCCGGGCTGGGCTTCGCGCGCCGCCTGGATGCGGAGCAATTCGGCGGCCAGGTCGATGGTCGCGCGCTCGGCGGCCTGCCGGGCTTTTTCCCAGCGACCGGATCCAATGCGCCCCAACTGGGGTTTGATTTTGCTCAGGCCGACGTACCGGCTGATGAGGTGGGATTCCTGCAGCGGCACGTGCAGGGTGACGTGATCGTCGAACTCCAACGAGATGACTTCCCGCAGTCCCTGCGTGGTTTCCAGCTTCGTGAGGCCGCGGTAAAGGGCGATGCCATGCTGGAGATGAACGACAAAATCGCCCTCCACCAGCTCGGAGAAATCAAGCAGCTGGTCGATTTGTGTGCGCTGGGCGAGCGCCCGGCGGTTGAGCACGGGACGCCGTGCGCGTTGCCGGCCGAAGATCTCGGTTTCGGTGACGACGACGAGCCCCAGGCCTTTTTTGGGCAGCGCCGGCCAATGCAGTCCCGTGCGGGTCTGGTTTGCGTCATCGCCCGATGAAGTCGGAGCCGAAGCACGGGATCGGAAGGTGACGCGAAATCCTTCGTTGAGCGAGCCCCGCAGAAAAAGGGGCTTCAAGGATTTGAACGTTGAGTCTTCGCCGAGGATTTCCCGGATGCGTTGCTCCTCGCCTTCCTTCGATGTGACCAGGGCCACGCCATAACCTTCACGCTGCCAGGCGGTGAGCTGGACGAGAAATTTGCGGCGGGCGTCTTCCTCGACTTGCAGGCGTTCCTGCGCGACCAGCGAATCCTCGGGATAGCTGCGGTGGTGGACCAGACTCTCCGTATCCCACGTGGTTTCGGTTTCGGCTCCGTCGAAGAGCGCGGAAGCCTCATCCAGATCGCCGAGCCCGAAGCGCGCGGCGCATTTTGCCAGCAAAGGGGTGATCCCGGTCGTGCCTTCCTGGGCGAAGGCGCTGAATTCCTCCTCCAGCGAAGCGGGTTCGACCAAGACCAGATGCGTGTGCGGCGATAAATAATCGGCCAGTCCCGTTTTCGAGGGATCGAGTTTAACCCGTGGGGAAGCCGAGAGCGAAATGGAATTTACGGATTCGCCCGAGCGTTGGGTGACGGGATCGAAAATCCGGATATCCTCAATCTCGTCGCCAAAAAAATCGAGCCGATAGGGCTGATTGGCCGTGATCGGATAGACGTCGATGATGCCGCCGCGGATGGCGTAGTGGCCCGGGGCTTCACAGACTGCCTCCGAGTCGTAGTCGAGTTTCTGTAATTGTTCGAGGAGGCCGTGGAACGGTTGCTTTTGGCCGCGGGTGAGCACGAGTTCGCGCTGGGCGAATTCCTCCAACGCCGGCACGGTTTGAAGCAGGGCGGCGGGAGTAGTGACGACCACGAGCGAATCTGTCCCGCCTGGAACGGCGGCCCGAGTCCCCGGGCCGCGCCGGGCGCGCAGTTTTGACAGCACGGTCAACCGGTCGCTGGAAGCGGCAAATGCCTCCCGCATGTCGCGGCTGTCGGGCATCGACTCGGGAAAAACAAAGATCTCGGATTCCAGGGCGCCGTCGGTGCGGGCGTTTTGAAAAAATGCGATGTCCTCTGCGAGCGCTTCCGCCTGCTTCAAGTCTTCCGTCACCAGCAGCCAGACAGGCGCCGGCTGGGCGCGCCGGAGTTCGTCGATCACCGCGCCGCGAGCTGCGCGGCAGACTCCGGTGATTTTATGACGGTTGATGGCGTTGAGGATGGGCATGAAAAGGAGCGGCAGATGGCCCGGTGGTTGGCAAAGGGCCGGCCGCAGCGGCGCGGAACACGGTCAGGCAACCCTTACCAGATAATCGATAACGGGGCTGCGGCAACTAGCTCTTCAGCGTTTCCAAGGCGGCGCGTGCCGCCGCTTCCTCGGCCAGCTTTTTGGACGTACCCCGGCCCTTGCCGAGCGAACGTTCGTTGACGAAGACCGCGACTTCGTAGGCCCGGGCGTGGTCTTCGCCCTCGGTCCCGATCACTTCATAACGCAAGGCATGGTTGCCGTGCTTGGGCTGCACGATTTCCTGGAGCTGGCCTTTGGGATTGTCCGTATCCTCAGAACCGGTGAGGCGTTCGGAAAACGGTCCGTACAAGCCGAGCACCACGCGCTTGGTGGTCGGAAGGTCGCTGTCGAGATAGAGTGCGCCAATGAGCGCTTCGAAACTGTCTTCGAGGGCCGAGGCGCGTTGCCGGCCGCCGGTCGCTTCCTCGCTGGCGCCGAGCCGCAGGCAGTCTTCGAGGCCGATCTCCCGGGCGAGTTCGGCCAGAAAGACGCCCTTGGAAAGGGCGGAGCGCCATTTGCTGAGCTGGCCTTCGCGGTCCTGGGGAAACAGCTGGAAAAGTTCCTCGGTCACGATGAGCTGCAAAACGGCATCGCCGAGAAACTCCAGCCGCTGGTTGCTCTCGGAGAGCTCGGGATGATCCTGGAGATAGGACGGATGAGTCAGCGCCCGTTCGAGCAACACCGGGTCGCGAAAAAGATAAGCCAGGCGCAGCTGCAAAGCTTCAAGCGAAGAGGAAGGGGAGGGAGGCACGCGATGAAGACGCTATCAGACTCCCAAGCGGGAAAAAAGTCCCAAGCGTCCGCCCGACGGCTAGGATGAAGCGCTGGTGTAACGCCGGAGTCCGCGATAGAAGAGGATGACGGCCAGCGCCAGCCAGGCGAGCGTGACCAGCACGATCCAGAGCAGGTTCAAAGGCTGATAGCCGTGGAGCAGGGTGCTGGCCGGGGCATTGCTCACGATCACACCGGGCAGCAACCAGACAAAAACCACGTTGGCCAGGCCGCGGAAGGCCTGGCGCGGAAGGCGGGAGTATTCGAAAAAGGTGAAATAGATTCCCTCCAGCCCTTGGTTGCCGGTGGTCCAGAAAGCGAGGGACGAGACCATGACAAGGACGCTGAAGTGAATAAATACCCCGCAAACGATCATGACGGCATAAAGCAGGAGATCCATCGCGCTGGGATGAAGGCCGAGCTGGTGCGCAGCATAGATGACCACCCCGGTCGCGATGAACGAATTGCCAAGTCCGTCGAGGTCGATTTTTCGGGTGGAAGCCATGAACAGCACATTGCCCGGCTGGGCCAGAAAGAAATCGAAATGGCCGCTCCGGATATTGCGGCTCATGTCAAAAAGATTGCTCCAGAAAAATCCCATCACATAGCGCTGGATGAGCATCGCCGTGCCGACCAGGAGCATCATCTCATACTTGTTCCAGCCGGCGATCGAATCGGTGTGCTGGTAGATCACGGCGATCAGGATCAGGTTCACGCTCATCCAGAAAAGCTCCACCATCGCCCACAGGAAAAAATCGAAACGAAACATCATCGTCCGCACGATCGAGTAACGGGCGCCGGCCAGCCAGATGCGGAGGTAATTGGTCATCGGATTGCGGAATTCCTGTTGGCTCAGCCGCCGACCGCGGTGTGGCGGCGAAGGCCGCGCGTCCAGAGCAGTTGGTTGAAGGCGAGCAGGGCGATCACCCAGCCGGCCTGGATCAGGAGGCCTTCGGTGGTGTGGGGCAGATCGATGCGGCCGGTGAAAATCGCCGCGGGAAAATACATCTGA
>CAMAPG010000066.1 GCA_945859965.1 Opitutus sp. GAS368
CGGATTGATTCCGGGCGGTCGGAAGAGCTGCGTCAGCTGTTTGGAGCATCCAAGTTACCCGCAAAAATCTCACACGGCCGGCCGGCCTTCAATCCGCAATCTGCAATCCGAAATCCGCAATTCAAAGCAGGTCGCGCTCCACCTTCTGCTCAAGGTAGCGTTCGAACTCCTTCCGCAGCGTTTTCTCTTTTCCCCGGAGGCCGGGCATCAGCGGCAGCCAGTTGTAGACTTCCTCCCGCAGATGACGGGGCATGACGGGTTCAGTGGCGAAGACCCGGTCGAGCGCCCGCACGCAGCTGGCGGCGATGGCTTCGCACATGACCTGCGCATCGGCGGAACTGTGCTGGCCGGCCAGGCGAACGATTTCATCGAGGCGCCGATGCCGGCGGCGCATGATCGTGTGATAGGCGGCCAGGCTGTCGACCCGCACCTGGAGCGTGCGGGGATAGAAACTCGCCATCAGGTCCCACGGGTCCGAACTATCGCTGCGCGTCCGGAGGTCGCTGCGCAGGATGACCGAGGGAATATCCGCAAATTTGGCGAACATGAATTCGACCACGGTCCCCGCATCGAGTTCGCAGCCGTCGAAGTTGAACAGCGCCAGATCGCAGTCGATCAAGGCCCGGAGGGCCTGATCGCGGATGGACCGGGCGGAGGTGCTGCGCAGCTCGAAGTCCTGGGGCAGCTGGCAGAGATAGCGCCCGTGCGATTTTTCGTAGATGGCCTCCGCGAGATAGGCGTTGCCGATGAGATGCTTCAGATTGAACAGCTCGCTCGCAAAATAGACGGTGTAGCTACGTTTCTTTTTCTTCATGCCGAAAGCACGGCTCGAAGTAGCGGGGAATCGCAGGTTGGCTCAATCAAAATTGGAACGCAAAGGTCGCTGAGGTGGGGAGAGGTCGCAGAGGCAGGGGATCGCAGGTAGCGGCGGTCGTCCCGACCGCCACTCCGCGAGTCGGCGGTTTTGCGCGAAACCACCCGTGTTCAACCGGGCCGTTTCAGCTGCATTCGACCCGCATCACGGGTTCAGTTTCAAAGTGTGGACACTCGCCCCGGGAAGAAAGGGCGTCGGTTCGCCGCGAACCCAGGCGGCGTGGCCGGCGCGGAAAAAGGGCGAGAGCGGATGTCCGCTTTGGCCGCCGGGCATGTGGAAGATGCCCTCCGCTTCGCGTCCCGGCGACACCACCATGCGTTCGCTGGCGCCTGACGTCGGACCCTGGACGCGGGGCATGTCGGAATCGCCGGGCAGTTGATCGGAGGGCATGCTCAACCAGCCCGTGAGCCACGACGGCAGCGAACGGGCGAGGGGATGAATGATCTGCGCCGTATTGCGCCGTCCCCACGTGGCGCGGCTCAACGGCACGCCCTGCTGGCTGAGATCGTCGAGCACCCGGTCGGCGGCTGCGACGCACAGGGCATCCCACGAAGAGAAGTGGGGGCTCAGCAAATGGCCGGGCTTTTGCTGCAACAGGGTCCACAGCGCGCTTTCATACTGGAATTTATTCCAGCTGAATTGCTCATATTCCTCGCGGCAGGGCGCGAAGACGGGAGTGAAAACAAACTGGCTGACCACCTGCCGCCAATTGCGGACGAGGCGATAGCTGATGGAATCGACGCTGGCCCGGCCGTCCCATTTTTCCACCAGCGCGCGCAGTTCACCGCGGGATTTTTTCTGCGCGATGGCCTCCGGGGTCAGGGTGGCGAGGAGGAGCTTTTGCCAGCGCGCGAGAAAAACCGCGCGGTCGTCGAGTTGGATGGCGAGCAGGTCCTTGGCCGCGGCCGGCTGCTGCAGGGCGGTCAGGTCGTCGCGAATCTGCGCGGCGCGGGCGGGGCGATCGTAACCGCCGTCGCCCAGCAGGGTGAGCGCGCCGCCGCCGAGCACGCGGGCGTTGGCCGTCCAAAGCTGGCCCGAGGGCGGGTTCCTGACGACCGGAACCTCTTCGGGTGGCAACAGCCCCTTCCAGCCGCGGTCGCCGTAATACCAGGCCGTGGGCAGGCGGCCGTCGTAGCCAAACCGCTTGGGCAGCCGGCCGGCGAGGGACCACGCGATGTGGCCGTCCGCATCCGCCACGAGAAAATTTTGCGTGGGAATGCCTGCGCGCTGCGCAATGCCGATGGCTTCGTCGAGCGTCCGCGCTGTTTCCAGGCCGGCGAGTGTGACGTTGCTCGCCTCGGGATCATGGGCGGTCCAGTGCAACGCGAGCGGGCGGTTCCGGTCGTTTACCCCGATGACCGGCCCCCACACGGTCCAAAGGGTTTCGATCTCCACGGGCTCGCCGCCCTTGACCAGGATTTTTTCCCGGCGCTTTTCAAATTCGAGCAGATTTTTCTGATAGGCGTACAACGAGCGGTCGGTGACGTTCACTTCCACGACCACGAGATCGCTCGTGTCCGTGACCGAGTTCGTGAAACCCCACGCGATCCGGCCATTGCTGCCGGAGATGATGATGGGTGCTCCCGGAAGCGTGACGCCGGTGACGCGGTGCGGAGGCGCGCCGGGCGTTGCATCGTTCCACTCGAGCGAGGCGCGGTACCAGGTGTTGGGCACGCGCAGGTCGAGATGCATGTCGTTCGCGAGGAGCGCTCCTCCCGTGGCAGTGCGATTGCCGGCGAGGGCAAAACTGTTGGAGCCGACCATGAAGTCGTCGGCTGGGGCGGTGGCGGCCGGCGGAGGCGTGGACGCGGCGAGCCGGATCAACTGGGCTCCCGGAATTGGCGCGACCGGAGCGGTGGTCCCATCGAGCGCGGCATCGTCGGGCGTGCTCACAGGGGCAAAGAAGGCGACTCCACTCATCCCGTATTGATCGCGCAGCACCATCAGGGAGCGCTCGTAGTTGCCGGTGCCTTCCTGCAAATCGAGCGTCATGGCGTAGCCCACCAAAAGGCTGTCTTCCGGCCGCCAGTTTTGGGGCGTGACGCGCAAGGCCAGGTACTCGAACGGCTTTGCGCCGAGGGAACTCAACCCGTGGTTGACGCCCGCGGCGTAGGCTTCGAGCAAGGCGCGTTCCGTCGGCGCGAGACGGGCCAGCGCGGTTTGGGCGATTTTCCGGAAACCGTGCAGGCGTGCGGCGCGGTCCCGGGGCACGGTGGCTTTCCCGACCAATTCGGACAATTCGCCGGCGGCGATCCGGCGCAAGGTGTCCATTTGGAAAAAACGATCCTGCGCGTGGACGTAGCCGAGGGCCCGCGCCAGGTCCACGCGCGTGGCCCCGCGGAGCGTTGGCACGCCGAGGGCGTCGCGTTGAATCGTGACGGCAGCGGTCAGGCCGTGCAGCGCCGCGCTCCCGTCCAGCGCCGGCAGGCTCGCGCGGAGCTTGAAATAAAACCAGGCGCCGGTGCCGGCGCCGAGCAGCACGAGGATGCTCAGCACACTGGCGAGCAGGCGGAAACGGGTCGCGGCGGCAGGAGTCACGAAAGAGGGAAAAGTTTAACCGAAGACCGGAAGCGGACTGGAGCGCGCGTCACGGCGCGGCGGGATTTCACACCGCGAAGGCCTGCCGGATTTTGCCCACCAGCGCATCGAGGGATTCGGCGGTGTTGAGCGTGAGTGCATCCTTGGGCGGTTCGAGCGTGCCGAACTGGGATTTGAGCATGTCGGCCTTCATGAAATGGCCTTCGCGTTGGTTCATGCGCTGGAGGATAAGTTCGAAATCGCCGGTGAGATGCACGAGTTTCACGCGGGCGGGATCGGACACGATGCGCTGACGGTAGACCTCCCGGAGTGCGGAGCAGGTCACGATCGTGCTCTCGCCGCGCGCGAGGCAGGCGTCGATATGGGTGCGGATCGCGGCGAGCCAGGGCGCGCGGTCGTCGTCGTTGAGCGGGAGGCAGGCGCTCATTTTGGCGACATTGGCCGCGGGGTGAAAATCGTCCGCGTCGCGAAAGCTCCAGCCGAGGATGCCGGCCAGTTTGAGCCCGAGGGTGGTTTTGCCGCTGCCGGCCACGCCCATGAGGATAATGACCAGAGGGTCGCGCAGCTCCCAGGGGCGCACGGCGACGGAATCGCGGCCTTCGTCGAAATCGAGATAATCGAACATCGTCAGGATCGGCTTGTCCTCGAGCGCGCTCTCGCGAATCCGCTTGGCCAGAATCTCGGCGCCACCATCGCGCCAGCCGCGTTTCATCATGAAACCGCTCCATACCTCGCACTCCTCGTCGGTGCGGGATCCGCCGCATTCCTCACACCACGCCAGGATTTCGGCATCGGTACCGCCGGCCAGCACCTTGGGCACCAACCGGGCGTAATCGATCCGCAGGAAGGCGCAGCAGCGGCCATCAAAACCCTTGCCCAGATTGGCGGCATAATCGGCGACGGGCAGGGCTCCGCGTGCGTGCAGGCGGATTTTGTCGAGCATGCGGCCGAAATAAACGATCCGGCCCACTTTGGCGTAGGGACTGCGAAGGTCGGGAACGTTGGGCATAGGAAAAGGCTTAAGGTGGGAGGGAAGAGGAGCGCCGCGCGCAAACGGCGACGCACCAGCGAATCTCCCCGAGCAAAGCGGGGTGCGTGGCAATTCCCAAATCTAAAATCCGCTCAGCTGCGCCGGAAATAAACCGCGGTGCACAGCAGCGCGAACAGCACGGTCGGCGCGATCACCCAGAGTGGATGGACGGGCACGTGGTATTTTCCGATCAGCCACACGACGAGCCAGCACTTGGCCGCGATCAGGAGCCAGCAGCCGAGCAACAGCCGCTCCACTGCCGGGCGGCGGATGATTTTCCGGCGGATGGTTACCTCCTGCACGAACGCCTCATCATAAGAGTGCGAAGAAGGCGGGCGACCGGTGATGAGCTGGAGTAAATTGGCAAACATGCGGGCGCCTCAAGCTACGCCCGGAGTGTGGGAAAAGAAAGCATCGTTGCCGGGCGAAGCTCATGGAGCGCCGCTACAGTAGCTCCCTACACTTCACCGCCGGTACAATTCCCCCAGCGACCGCAGGTAGGCCGTGGTACCGTTGCCGAGCTGGTCGAGCTGCGTGGAGCGGTAGCGCCACTGCCAGTTGCCGGTGGGATGCCCCGGTGTGTTCAGGCGGGCTTCGGATCCCAGGCCCAGAATGTCCTGCAGGGGAAAAATCGCGAGCCGGCTGACGGCGCTGTACGAGGTCCGGATGAAATCCCAGCCCACGTCCTGGCCATTGATCCGGAGATAACGCCGCACGTGGTCGCGTTCTTTTTCGGAAGCCTGCGCGAACCAGCCCAGCGACGTGTCGTTGTCATGCGTGCCGGGATAAACCACCGCGTTCGGCACGAGAGAGTGTGGCAGGTACGGATTCTCGGCGGTGCCGCCGAAGGCAAATTGCAGGATCGCCATGCCGGGCAGCCCGGTGTCCTCGCGCAGTTTCAGGACCGAGGGAGTCAGTACGCCGAGATCCTCGGCGATGATTTTGGCCTCGGGAAACGCGGCTTGCATGGCGCGGAAAAAATCGAGGCCGGGGCCCGGGACCCATTCGCCGACGCGCGCGGTTTCGGAAGGGAAGGGAATGCGCCAGTATTCGTCGAAGCCGCGGAAGTGATCGATCCGCACGACATCATAGAGCGCGAACGAAGCGGCCATCCGCGCCCGCCACCAGGCGTACTGGTCGGACGCATGGCGCGACCAGCGGTAGAGCGGATTGCCCCACAGCTGTCCGTCGGCCGAAAAATAATCCGGAGGCACCCCGGCCACGGCGAGCGGCCGGCCGGTTTTGGGATCCAGTTCGAAAAGCTCGGGATTGGCCCAGACATCTGCCGAATCGGCGGCCACAAAGATCGGGATGTCGCCGATCACACTGATGCCGCGCCGCGCCGCGCCCGCTTTCAACCGGGACCACTGGCCGAAGAACACATATTGGGTGAAGCGATGGGCTTCCATGACCGTGGCCGTGGCGGCATCGACGGGCTGGGTGGCCGCACTGGTGAGAGTACGGATTTCCTCCGGCCATTCCCACCACGCCCGTCCGCCGTTGCGTTCCTTGAGCGCGCGAAAGGAGGCGTAGGCTTCCAGCCAGCTTGCGTTCTGCTGCTTGAACGTGGCGAAGTCGCCGTAGATCGCCGGGTTGCCCGCCTGCTGATACCGGGCCGCAGCGCGGTGGAGCAGGGGCCATTTGAGTTCATACAATGCGCCATAATCGACGCGGTCAGCGCTCAGCCGCTCGAGGGGCGCGAGCTCCGCCGCCGTGAGCAGCTTGTGCGCAACCAATTCCCGGAGATCGATCAAGTACGGATTCCCGGCGAAGGCCGAAAAACACTGGTAGGGCGAATCGCCATAGCCGGTCGGACCGAGCGGACAGAGCTGCCAGTATTTGTGTCCCGCCGCCTGCAGGAAATCGAGAAAACGCTCCGCCTGGCTGTCGAAGGTGCCAATGCCCTGGTCGCCGGGCAACGAAGTGGGATGCAGCAGGACGCCCGCGCCGCGGTCGTCCAGCCAGTTGAAGAGAGGCAGGTCAGGTTTGCCGCTGGCAGGAGCTGAAGGAGAGGCGGCCGAAGAGCCGGAGCGTTTCATGCGAATCGCCAAGGATGCAGCCGGGGCACGGTGCGACGCGCAATGGATATTTTTGGTTCGTCCGGCGCCAGCCCACGTTTGTCATTCTGAGCGCAGCGAAAAAGGTAGGGCGAGTCGTCCCCGACGAGCCGGGCACACGGACGGCTCATCCGGAGGATTCGCCCTACCTTTTTCGCTGCGCTCATATGACATGGCGTTTCCGAGTCCCTACTGGACAATCATGGGGAGGGGTGTTCTCTTGTCTGGGTATCGCATGAGCCTTCGCAGCATTATTATCGTCGCCATTATGATGATTCACCTCGAATCAGGGCGGCGGCGCGTGGCTACATAACGACCTAACAAAAAGTCACCACTTTCCCGAAGCCCTGAGCACCCGCTCAGGGCTTTTTTATTTTCCAATGAAAACCACCGCCCCCGCCCTCAGTCTGGACGATGTCCAAGCTGCCCGCCGCCGCATCGCGAGCGGGCTTCGACTGACGCCGTGCCCCATCGCACCGGCGCTTTCCGAGATCGCGGGCATGGAGATCCGGCTGAAACGCGACGACTTGCAACGCACCGGCTCCTTCAAGGAGCGCGGCGCGCGCAATGCCTTGCTATGTCTCACGGCCGAGGAGCGCGCCCGCGGCGTGGTGGCGGCTTCGGCCGGCAATCATGCACTCGGACTGGCGTATCATGGCGCCCAACTCGGAGTGTCAGTGACGGTCGTCATGCCCGCGGGTGCGCCCGCCGTGAAAATCAACCGTTGCCGCGGATTGGGCGCGAATGTGGTGCTCCACGGGGAAAACTTCGAAGCCGCCCAAGGCCATGCGCGCGAGCTGGCGTTGGCCGGCCAGGCGACGCTGGTGCATCCGTTCGACGATCTTCGGGTCATCGCCGGCCAAGGCACGATGGCCTTGGAAATCCTCGAGCAAGCGCCCGATTTCGACACCTTGGTGGTTCCGGTGGGCGGCGGCGGATTGCTGGCGGGGATCGTCACCGTGGTGAAAGCACTGCGGCCTGACGTGCGGATCGTCGCGGTTGAACCCGCTGGCGCCGCGAGTTTCCAAGCGGCCCGCCTTCATGGCCAGCCGGTGAATGCGCCGCTCACAGCCACGCTGGCCGATGGGCTGTCCGTGGCGTGCGTGGGCACGACCACGTTTGCGCTCAGTCAGCACCTGGTGGACGACCTCGTCACCGTGACCGAGGAAGAACTGGCCCTGGCCGTCCGCTTGCTAGCCTGCCGGGTAGGAATCGTGGCCGAAGGTGCCGGGGCCGCCGCATTGGCCGCGGTGCTCAGTGGCCGGGTGAAAGCGTGTTCGGTCGTATTACCAATCGGGGGAAGAAATATAGATGCAGCTGTTCATCAGAACGTTATGGGATGCGAGTGCGCCAGCGAAAAAATCTTTCGCGCTGCATGAACGTTTCGGCCCTAGCGGCATCTAAGTATACGGTCTTCTTTGGAATTAATGGTAACGCCAAGGAAAG
Organism: Opitutus sp. GAS368; assembly: GCA_945859965.1. GTDB lineage: Bacteria > Verrucomicrobiota > Verrucomicrobiia > Opitutales > Opitutaceae > CAMAPG01. The sequence continues at coordinate 7,946 of CAMAPG010000066.1, forward strand.
GTGGGTAGGTACTCGGCGCCAGATTGGTCTCTGGCGCCGCAGCCATTTTCGGGTCTGAAGGATCGCCGCGCAGCCTGCTGTAGGCCGAGTCGTTGACCTGGCGCCACCTCACCGAGGTGGCCTACAAGCCTTGCACCCGCGCGGAGGGAGGCTTTTCTCTGGGAGGAATGACTGTCTCCCTCCTCGTCCTCGCCGCTGGCATGGGTTCGCGTTACGGCGGCCTGAAGCAAATCGATCCGGTTGGCCCTTCGGGCGAAACCATGCTCGATTACGCGGTGTTCGATGCGTTGCAGGCGGGGTTCAACCGCGTGGTTTTTGTGATCCGGCGCGATTTCGAGGCGGTGTTTCGCGAGCAGATTGGCGCTCGTTACGCCGGACGGATCGAGGTCGACTATGTATTTCAATCGCTGGAGGAGCTGCCGGCGCCGTTCACGCTGCCCGCGGGCCGCGAAAAACCGTGGGGCACGGGCCATGCGGTCTGGTGCGCCCGTGAAAGCCTGAAAGGGCCGTTTGCAGTGATCAATGCGGACGACTTTTACGGCGCAGATTCCTTTCGGAAACTCGCGGAATTCCTCAAGCGACCGGCGCCCGCCGGGGCGAAAGCCGTGCCGGAGTGCGCGATGGTGGGTTTCATCCTGGCCAACACGCTGTCGGAGCACGGCGCGGTGTCGCGCGGCGTCTGCGTGGCCGAGGCCGACGGACACCTCCGCTCGATCACCGAACAGACCGGGATTCTGCCGGCGGACGTCGGCCCGGGCAAAAAATATTCCGGCGCTGAATTCGTCTCGATGAACTGCTGGGGTTTCACCCCGGCATTTTTCCCCGGCCTGGATGCGCAGTTCCGGGAATTCCTGGCGGCGCAGGGGCGCGAGTTGAAATCGGAATTTTATCTCCCCACCGCGGTTTCGGCCTTGATCGGCCGCGGGCAGGCGACGGCGCGCGTGCTGCCGACCCAGAGCACATGGTTTGGCGTGACCTACCGCGACGACAAGCCGCGGGTCATGCAGGCACTGGCCGAACTCGTGCGCGCCGGCCGCTATCCCGCCAAATTGTGGGCCTGATTTTTCGTTGCGCGAAACCGCGCGACCCAGCATTCCGCCACTCATGACATTCTCCCGCGCTGAAGCCGACGTGTTTGTTCCCGATGGATCGTCCCCGGAGCAGGCCCTCCGGCGCACCACCCACTTGTGCATCGGCGCGCACCAGGACGACATCGAAATCATGGCCCACGCCGGCATCGCGGCCTGCTACGATACGCCCGGCCAGGCGTTTTGCGGAGTGGTGGGGACCAACGGCGCCGGTTCGCCGCGCCAGGGTCCGTACGCGAAGTACACCGATGCGCAAATGCAGGACGTCCGCCGCGAAGAGCAGCGGCAGGCGGCGAAACTCGGCCATTATGCACTGCAGATCCAGCTCGCGCATCCGAGTGCCGACGTGAAATCGCCCGGTAATCCCGGCGTTCAGTCCGACCTCATGGCGATCTTTGCGGGCTGCACCCCCGAAGTGGTTTACCTGCACAATCCAGCCGACAAACACGATACCCACGTCGCCCTGTTGCTGCGCTGCCTCGAGGCGGCCCGCGCGTTGCCGGCGGAAAAACGTCCGCGCCGCGTGCTCGGGTGTGAAGTGTGGCGCGATCTCGACTGGCTGGTGGACACGGACAAGGTGGCGCTGGACGCCAGCCAGCGCACCGAATTGTCGCGACAGCTGCTGGAAGCCTTCGATTCCCAGATCAGCGGCGGCAAACGCTATGATCACGCGACGCTCGGACGGCGCGTGGCCAACGCCACGTTTCATACCTCGCACCAGACGGACAAACTCACGGCCATCACCTGGTCGATGGACCTGACGCCCTTGCTGAAGAACCCGACGCTTTCGGTGCGGGACTTCACCCTGGCGCATATCGACCGCTTGCGCGCCGACGTGGCGGATCGCTTCAAGCGCTTCGGCGGCTGAGTGCGATGCGCTAATTCGGTAGGGCGGCGATTCCACTCGCCGCCGGGAACGTCCTTTGGCCCGGCGCGGAACGGAGTCCGCGCCCTACCACGCTTGCGTTGTTCTGGGATTGGGCATTTCCGGGCCGGGATCACAGATAAGTTGCCTCGTTCCCAAGGCGGACTAAAGTCGCTGACTTTACGGTGAGCCTATCCATTGAGCTGTTGATCCTGGCTTTGCTGGTTCTCGCCAATGGTCTGCTGGCCATGGCGGAGACCGCGGTTGTGTCCGCGCGCAAAAGCCGACTGCAGCAACTCGCCACCGGTGGCGATCTCGGCGCCGGCAAGGCCCTGGCCCTGGCCCAGCATCCCGCGCGGTTTCTGGCGCTGGTCGAGTTTTGGCTGACGCTCAGCAGCATGATCGCCGGCGTGCTCGCCGGGGCCAAACTCGCCCGCCAACTTAGTGAATGGCTCGCCCTGCAGTGGCCGGTGCTCGCACCGCATGCGGGTTGGATGGCATTCAGTGTCGTGACCCTCGGGCTTACTTTTTTCATGCTGCTCTTCGGCGAGCTGGTGCCGAAACGCATCGGGCTCGCGCATCCGGAGCAAGTCGCGTCCCTGCTCGCCGGCGCCATGCGCGCGCTCGCCTGGCTGGCGGCGCCGCTGTTGCGGATGTTCGAAATCTGTACCGACGGCCTGACCCGGCTCATCCGTCTCCGAACCCGGCCGGTGTCCGAGAGCGTGGGCGAGGACGAAGTGCGGGCGCTGATCGAACAAGGCCTGCACGCGGGGGTGTTTCATCGCGCGGAAAAGGAAATGGTCGAGGGCGTGCTGGCGCTGGACCAGCTGCCGGTTACCGCGCTCATGACGCCGCGGCCGAAAATCGTCTTTCTCAATCTCGATGACACCGACGAGATCAACTGGCGCAAAATCGTCACCAGCGGGCATTCGTATTTTCCCGTCTACCAGACCAACCGCGACCAGATCGTCGGCCTGGTTTCGGTCAAGGCGCTCTGGGCGCACTCGGCCATCGGTTTACCCACGGCGCTCAAGAACCTGCTCGTGCCGCCGTTGATCGTCCCGGAGACAATGATGGGTATCCAGGTGCTCGAGCAGTTCAAGAAATCGAGCAAGCACATCGCGATCGTGGCGGACGAGTTTGGGGCGGTGCAGGGCCTCGTGACGCTGGTCGATGTCTTTGAAGCGATCGTCGGGGCGTTGCCCGAGCCCGGCCAGCGCGCCCAGCCCGAGGCCAAGCGCCGTGAAGACGGCTCCTGGCTCATCGATGCGACGCTCTCGGTCGGCGAGCTCAAGGAATTGCTCGGGCTCGAAATCCCCCTGCCACATGAAGGCGAGGCGGAGTACCAGACGCTCGGCGGTTTTGTGGTCACGCACTTTGGCCGGATCCCGGCGGCGGCCGATGCCTTCGAGTGGGGCGGCTGGCGTTTCGAAGTGGTGGACATGGACCGGCGACGCGTGGACAAGGTGCTGGTGAGCGCGATGTTGGGGGCTACGGAAAAGCTGAAAGCGGAATAATCTCTTGTTGGAACGCAGAGGGCGCAGAGAAAAAGGGAGGACACGGAGGAAACAAGTGGTTCTCTGCGACCTCCTTTCTGCTCTGCGTCCTCTGCGTTAATAATCAAACGCCTGAACGAGTTATGGCGTTGCGAATAACTTGTCGGCATTTCCCATTTGCGCTTCAACTGATCGCGACGGACGTTCCCCTCATGTCAGATTCATGCAAGACCTCTTCACCGGCCAGCCGACCTGTCTCTGTGGGAGCGCCCTTCCAGGCGCAGCCGAGCGAAGCTCTCTTCAAGACGATCACGAGCGACGACTGGAAGCGCTCGATCGCCTCTGCGCGGCGGCGACCCAATGCGGTGTTGGCGAAGATCCGGGACGCGATCTCGTCGTCATCGCGGAAGACGAAGTAAGCCTGCTCGAGGCGGCGGGCCCCGACTGGGCCGCGCTGGGCGAGGCAATCCGGGCGTTTCGGGCGCGACTGCCGTTGCGCTCGCTCGATGATTTCGGGTTTCCCGCCAGTGCGGAAAATCCGCTGGAGGAAACGAACCCGCGTTTGCGCCGCATCGGCGGCGGCGTGGAAGCGTGGGCGTTTGCGTCGCTGGCGGACGGCTCCGTCTACAAATTTTATCAACCGCGCGAAGAACAGCGGGTGGGCAGCGCGTTCGGTTTCCGTCCGGGCGAGGAAACGATTTTATTGGGCGAAGCGCGTTTAGGGGATTATCGCGAGCTGCTCGAGAAACTGCTGCTCATCCACGCTCTTGGCGGAATGGCGACTGAAGTCATCGCGGTGACGCCGGAGGGAATCGTCGTGGCGAAACAAGTCCTGGGCGAACCGCTGCCGCAGGGCGACGACATGTCGACCCTGCTGCCGGCGGGGCTGATTGAAATCCCGTCGCGGTTTCTGCGGGCCAACCGTGATCACCCGCGGCTGTTTTTCCTGCGCGACCGGCCGTACCTTGTGGCGGATCTGCATGCCCGCAATTTTGTGCGCGGCAGCGATGGCGGATTGCACGTCATCGATCTCGTGGCGGCACCGTGGCCCCGGACCGGCCTCGCCCGCGATGCGATGATCGACGAATGGCTGGAGCGCGTCCGGCTTGATCCGACGGCGTCGGTGTTGCCGGGCGCGCGGGACGACGAATTGTAGAACCCGCGGGATCGAGCTGATGTGGGCGGGCCCTCGTTCCACAAGCCAACGCTCAACGTCCAACATTTAACGCTCAACGCTCAAGTGGCCGCCGGCTTCGACTTGAGCGTTCAGCGTTGAGCGTTGGGTGTTGAACGTTCGACGGTCTCAGCCCTTGTGGGCATCGAGGTAGGCCAGCACGTTCTCAC
>CAMAPG010000067.1 GCA_945859965.1 Opitutus sp. GAS368
AGATCGAGAATCCCGAATAAAGAAGGCCGCACCTCGGCGGGGGCGGCGAACCCAGCGTCGCCCTCGCCCATCTCGGAAATACCCCTCAATCACTGTGCGGTTTTCAAATCGGCACTTTCACACGGTTTTCAGACCGTCCTCCGCAGACGGAGGCGACGACGCGGATTCCGCAGGGAGCCCGCGTGATCCTCCACGGCGGCGAGGGATTTGTTGAGCTCGAAGATCTGATGCGGCCGTCCGAAGCGGCGATCGCAGCGAACGTAGTAAATCCATAAACCCGGCGGACGTCGGTTCGAAGAAAGGACACATGAAAAGACATATCGCATTGATGATGACCAGCGGATGGTTGGCGGGCGGAGGCCTCGGGCAAGCCGTCAACGCGGCAGAGGATCCGGCGCACGCGGAGTTGCGCGCCCTGCGTACGGAGGTGATCGAGGCAATCACCCAAGGCGACTTCGACCGCGTGATCAAACACGTGCACACGAACGTGGTCATCACCTGGCAGAACGGCGACGTGTGCCGCGGGCATCAAGGACTGCGTGAGTTCTTCAATCGAATGGGGAAGGACACGTTCAAGGGGTATAAAGTTCCGCCCACTCCCGACGAACTCACCATCCTGCACGGCGGTGACACCGGCGTGTCGTTTGGCCAGACGGTGGCGCAATACAAACTTCTCGGAAAGGATATCGAACTGAAGAGCCGCTGGACCGCCACGCTCGTGAAGGAAAATGGCCAGTGGCTGCTGGCGAGCTATCACGTGTCGATGAATGTCCTCGATAACCCCTTGCTCAGTGCGGCCAAAAGCGGCCTCTATCTCGCTGCCGGCCTGGCATTGGTCGGCGGATTGATCGTCGGGTTCTTTCTCGGGAAACGTTAGCCGACGTGATCGAAGCAGCGGTTTTACCCCTTCGTTCATGAGTATCTCTGTCGCTTCCACGGAAGCGTCGGTAACGCGGCCGCCCGCGCGCAGCGAGGCCGCCGCTCGTGCTGATTTCTCTCAAATCCGCTATGCGCAATGCTGGGAGGATGCAGACATTTTGCTGGAGGCTTTGGCCGTGCGGCCCGGCGATGTTTGTCTCTCGATCGGTTCGGCCGGTGACAACGCGTTGGCTCTGCTAACTCGACAACCGCAGCGGGTCATTGTCATCGACATGAACCCGAGCCAGTTGGCGTGCCTCGAGCTACGCGTAGCCGCCTATCGCGAACTCGACCACGTGGGTCTGCTGGAACTGATCGGCTCTCGACCGAGCCAGCGGCGGTCATCTCTTTACCAGCGTTGCCGGAGCCAACTCTCGGCTTCGGTGCGCGACTTTTGGGATGCACGTGGGGAGGCGATTGCGCAGGGCATTGGCGGTGCCGGAAAGTTCGAGCGTTATTTTGCAACCTTCCGCAACCGCGTCCTGCCACTCGTTCATTCGCGATCAAAGGTCGAGCGGCTGCTGCACGGTGGCACCCGCGACGAGCGCGAAGCCTTCTACAACGAGGAATGGGACACCTGGCGGTGGCAGGTGATGTTCCGCCTCTTCTTCTCGCGCTTCGTGATGGGCCGGATGGGGCGCGATCCGAGTTTCTTTCGCTACGTCACGGGCAGCGTGGCCGACCGATTACTTACCCGCGCTCGCCACGCTCTTACGGTGCTGAATCCCGCCGAGAATCCCTACTTGCAATGGATTCTCACCGGCCAGCACACCACCGCATTGCCCTTCGCGCTGCGGCCGGAAAATTTTCCATTGATCCGCGCCCACCTGGATCGCCTCGAGTGGCGCTGCGACTCCTTGGAGAGTTATCTCGAAACCGTCGACGCCGGGACGATTGGCGCGTTCAATCTCAGCGACATCTTCGAATACATCTCGACCGAGAATTTTCATCGTCTGCTCGATCAATTGATCCGCTCTGGCCGGAGCGGCGCGCGGCTTGCCTATTGGAATACGCTCGCTGACCGCCATCGCCCCGACTGCATGGCCGATCGACTGCGCTCGCTGGACGAGCTGAGCCGCACGTTGCACGCCCGCGATAAGGCGTTCTTTTACTGTGCCTTTTTTGTCGAGGAAGTTGTCTAGCTGCACCCGCAGCCATTGCCGTGACGCACTTGCTCCGAATCCAAGACCCGTCCCTCCTGAAGGGACTGCGGGCCGCGGACGGAATGCCCGTGTTGAATCCCGCCACTTTGGCGCGGCACGCACCCGATGCCCATTGGGTTTCCCTCGATGACGACGGCGTCATCGAGGGACGATTGTCACTTTGGTGGCAGGCGACCCCTCATCATGCGGGTCACCGGCTCGGCATCATCGGTCACTACGCGGCCGGAGGAATGGAGGTCGGACGTCAATTGCTGACTCGCGCGTGCCAGGAGCTCCGGGCGCAGCAATGCCGCATGGCGGTCGGTCCGATGGACGGCAACACGTGGCGGCCCTATCGATTCGTGACGGAAAGTCACGGTGAGCGCCCGTTTTTTATGGAGCCGAACCATCCACGGGACTGGCCGCAACAATTCATCGATCACGGATTCAAGCCGCTGGCGAATTACTATTCATCGGTCGATGAGGACGTCAATGCGGACACGGAACCGCACGCCCAACGTGCGGCCGATCGCTTGGCCAGGCTGGGGGTCACCTTGCGCGCGCTGAAAATGGCGCGTTTTGAGGAGGAGCTCAGTGCGATTCACCAAGTGGTCACCGCCAGTTTCCAGCGCAGCTTCCTCTACCAACCGCTGTCCGAAGCTCAGTTCCTTGCGGAATACGAACCGATCCGTGCGTTCCTCCGACCGGAACTCGTTTCGATTGCGACGTGCGAAGACCGCCCGGTCGGTTTCATTTTTTCGCTGCCCGACCTGCTCCAGGCTGGAAGCGGCCGACCCATCGACACCGCCATCATCAAGACGCTTGCCATCCTGCCGGCACGACGGTTCGCCGGACTCGGGAGCTGTCTCGTCTCCGCCAACCGGCGCGCCGTTCACGGGTTGGGTTACCGGCGATTGATCCACGCGCTGATGCATGAATCCAACAAGTCGCGAAGCATTAGTGCCCGCTACGCCTCCGTCTTCCGGCGCTACAGCCTTTTCGCCAAGCCCTTGTGAACATCGCCCACTTGCTGAGCGAGCGTGTCGCGATGAGCGGAGATCGCGCGGCCATCCTGGACAACTCCCGCGGGGCCGACCGTACGGTCACTTTTGCCGAGTTGGAAATCGCCGCGACGCGCGTTGCGTCGCAACTTTATGCTGCGGGCTTGCGTCCAGGGGATGCAATCGTGTTGCTGCAGCCCGTTTCGGCGGAACTTTTCATCCTCTTCAGCGCAATTCTTCGCTCGGGATTGGTGGCCCTTTTCATCGATCCGTCCGCGGGCCGCGACCACATCGAACGTTGTTGCGCCGTGCATCCGCCCAAGGCTTTGATCGGTTGCGGCCGCGCCCATTTGCTTCGCTTCATCTCGCCCGCCTTGCGACGTATTCCACTGAAGTTTTCTACCGACCTGCCGGTGTTCGGTGCCCGTCGGCTCGATCCTCGGAACCCGGCGTCGGCGCGGACTTTAATCCAAGCGTGTTCCTCGGATTTCCCGGCCATGATCCGGTTCACGAGCGGCAGTACCGGGCAGCCGAAGGCGTCGGTGCGAAGCCATGGCTACTTGCTCGCACAACAGCGTGTGCTGGCCAGGAGCTTCGTTCTTGCCGCCGGCGAATTAGATCTGGTGACCATGCCAATGTTTGTGCTCTCGAATCTTGCCGCAGGCGTCACCTCCTTGATTCCTCAGGTCAATTTGCGGGCACCCGGGTCCATCCCGCCGGAGTCGCTGCTGCGCGCAATTGAAACGTACCGCCCACAGCGTATCGGGGCCTCCCCCGCGCTCTTGGAGAATCTCGCTGACCATTGCCTCCATCATTCGCGGCCGCTCGCTTGTTTTCTCAAAGTCTTTACCGGCGGCGGTCCCGTCTTCCCGCGGTTGCTGGATAAGTTGAATGCGGTCGCGCCCGCCGCCCGCATCGTGGCCGTGTACGGTTCCACCGAGGCGGAGCCCATCGCGTTACTGGACCACCGCACGATTCTCTCCGCGGACCGGGACGCGATGTCGGCGGGGCGGGGGTTGCTAGCCGGTAGGCCCGATTCGGCCATCCGTTTGCGCATCGTTCGCGAGCCGTGTGGCCTGCGGGGTCGTGGTTTGACCGAAGGGGACGTTCAATCGGGCGGTTTACCGGCCGGAGAGCCGGGACAAGTCGTCGTAGCGGGTCCGCACGTGCAACCGAGCTACCGAAACGATCCGGAAGATCAGGAGACCAAGCTCCAGGCCGCCGACCACCCCTGGCATCAGACGGGGGACGCCGGTTACCTCGACGACTGCGGGCGGCTCTGGCTGCTGGGCCGTTGTTGTGGGCGGATTCAGGACTCCCGCGGCACCCTTTATCCATTGCAGGTGGAATGTATTGCACTGGAGAATCCGCGGGTACGTCGAGCCGCCGTCCTGGCCCACGAAAACCGCCGCGTACTGGTCATCGAATCAGCCGGCCCAATTGATATCGCGGCCGTTCGCTCGAAACTCAGCGGGGCATCCATTGACACGATCAAGATTCTGCGGCGCATCCCGGTGGACAAGCGCCATAACTCCAAGATCGATTACCCAGCCCTGCATTCGATCATTCGCCGCGGGTGGGGTGCATCCTGAAGTTGTTGGAGATTTTCCGTTCCCAAGGACGGATTCGTCGTGATTTGAGAAGAAAACGCTGACTGCCATTTGGCTGCGGAGCAGCCGATCTCATTATGGATCGGATAGGAAATCCGGGTGAGGGCACCCGGCCCCCACGAGGTTGTTTTGGGCCAACGGCCCGCGATTCCTCAGCCCAGACCAACGGCCTGGGCAACGGGAAATAACCAAGGATGGCACCTTAACGAGGGGCGACGAATGGGAGATGCGGCCAATCACATCGCGACCCTACAGGCCGCGGACCGTGGCCGCACCGATACCCAGGCCGATGGCTTGGGCTGAGGGATGACGGCCCTTTGGGCCTGAGGAATCGCACGTTCATAAAGTGAACAACGAATCTTGTCGTGGTCTGCCTTCGTTTCCTTCGTTTGCTTCTGTCCTCGTTCGAACAACTTCAGGATGCACCCCTGCGGGTGCGCGGGTGAGAGAAACGATTTTCGAATTGCGCCGGGGATTCGAGGATGGCTAGTTTTCAGGCGTTCGTAACTGTCGATTCTCCAACGGGTCCTGGGCGACGAGGGCTTCACCCGCTGGCGGTCGTGCGAGAGTTGTCGTTTTTTTTCGATGAAACCCCTGGATGGATCCACTGTACCCGTTCCGCCTTGCCTTACGGTGGTGATGCCTGTCTATGACGAAGAGCGAACGGTGGGAGATATCATTCAACGCGTTCTCGCCCAGCCCGTGGTGAAGGAGCTGATTATTGTCGAAGACTGCTCGCGCGACGATACGTGGGGGGCACTCCAAGAGTGGCCTAAGCGTGATGCGCGAATCCGACTGTTCCGTCACGAGATCAATCGGGGAAAAGGTGCCGCGCTGCGAACGGGAATCTCCCATGCCACCGCCCCCTACGTGGTGGTGCAGGATGCGGATCTCGAATACGATCCGGCGGAGTATCATTTGCTGCTAGGGCCGATTCTCGCGGGCAGGGCGGATGTTGTTTTCGGTTCCCGATTTGCGGGCGGCGCGCGCCGGGTTCTGTATTACTGGCACGCGGTTGGGAATCGCGCCCTCACGACGATCTCGAACATGACGACCAACCTGTGGCTGACGGACATGGAGACGTGCTACAAACTTTTCCGGCGCGAAATCATTCAGAAAATCGTGATTGAAGAAGATCGTTTTGGATTTGAGCCGGAGATTACGGCGAAGCTTTCGAAGCTGGGAGTCCGGATCTACGAGGTCCCCATTTCCTATGACGGCCGCACGTATGCGGACGGAAAGAAGATCGGCTGGAAGGATGGTTTTAGTGCGCTTCGCTGCATTCTAAAGTATGGTCTTTTTCGCTGATTATGACTACCTCTTCCGCCGTCAACGGTGCGGCTGTGACGGATGATTTTGAATTTGCCGCGTTGCGTGAGGCGCGCAACTACCGGGCCGCTTTGGTGCGGGAATTTTCGCCCGTGCTGCACGGCCGGGTTATCGAAGTCGGCTCCGGTGTCGGTCAGATGACGGCCGAGTTTGCCCGCGTGCCAAAGATCAGCGAAATCGTGGCGGTCGAACCGGACTCCCGTTTTCATGCGGGCTTTGTCGCCGCCAATCCCCAACTCAGGCTCATCCGAGGTACCGCCGCGGATATTCCGGAACGAACCGGTTGGGACGCTTTGGTCGCCGTCAACGTCCTGGAACATATCGAGCACGACGCCTCCGAGCTGGCCGCGTGGGCGACGTTGCTGCGGGAGCGCCGCGGACGTCTGGGTCTTTTTGTGCCGGCCCGGCCGGAGATCTACGCCCCAATCGACCGCGATTTTGGCCACTACCGGCGATATACAAAGCCTGATTTGCGCTCGAAATTGGAAAAGGCCGGTTTTGAAATCGAACGCCTTTGCTACTTCAACGTTGCCGGCTATTTCGCGTGGTGGCTGAATTTTCGCGTGCGCGGTCAGCGCAAATTCGAGGTGGCAGCCGTCCGTGCGTTCGACCGCTTTGTTTTCCCAGTTGTGCACGGGCTGGAGGTGGGTGTCTGCCGCCCCCCGTTTGGCCAGAGCCTCCTGGCAATCGCTCGGGCCCGATGACGGATTAATTCCCACGAGGTGTTGGCGGAATGCCCCGTCCCCTTTGCCATCGCCCTCTGAACTCTGATGAAAAGTATCCTTCGCCGCGGTTGGCTCTTGGCAGCGATTGCCTTTTTTTCGGGGCTGGGGTGTGTGCATCTGCATAACGCGGCGGATAGCCGCCAGGCCGCGGCTGCGGTCCAGCAATTTCACGCGTTCCAGACCAACGCGGGCGGTGTTTACGGTGTGATGCTGGCGAATCATCAGAAGGCCGAACTGGCGATGTCTGCCCGCCTGACCGCGGCCGTGGATCAGGATTTTCAAGCACGCGCCGGGGGTGTGACTTCGAAGACCTGGGGTCGGATCCAGGATGAGTTGGCGACGGCGATGGAAGCACTTCCGGGGGCGAGTAATGCGGTGACTTCCGAGTTCACTCGCTTTGTCGGACAGATCACCGGCGCGCGGGCGGCGCTTAAATCGGATACTGAAGCGGCCGCGGCCCTTGAGGCGGAACGCGAAGCGGCTGAAACCACGGCATTGCAATGGCAGGCGCGGTGGATCTTTTTCCGCGGCGCACTCGAAACCTTCACATCCGCAGGCGGAACCGCCTTGCTGGATCGGCGTTCGCTCGATCAGGCCAGACGGGAGATCGAGCGGCGGCCGGTGGGTAACAGCACTGTGGGTGAAATCCTCAAGAGCGACCTGGCGAATCTCGAAAAGCTGCGCGTGGCCGGATTGCCGAACGCCTACACCCTGGACTTATTTGACCCCGCAGCGGCTCCGGGTCTCAAGGTGCAGTTGTTGGGGTTGGGCGAGGACCTGGCACGCGCCGGCATCGCTCGCACGAAGATCACCATCGACTATCTGAATGCGGTTACCAACCTCTTCAGCAACTGGAAACAGGCTTTGGGATTGCAGGCGAAACACCTCCGACTCGCACAGAATCCGCTCCGCTCCTTGCTGACCGCAGATCCGGCGCTGGCCGAAATTCGGGTGCTCGCCACGCTCGAGCACTTTCGCTCGCAGAGCCGCCAGACCCAACTTGAAGTCTGTGGACAAGTCCTCGAATGGTACTCGGTGGCAGTCAGTTTTGACCGGGCGGCAATCGATGAATTGTCCCGAAGGCCCGCCTCGCTGGAGCACGAGCACTCGATTCGGATCTCGCGAATCAATGCCTCGGAACGGGAAGCGCTCCTCGCCCGTGGCCTTCAATCGCTGGAACGATACCACTCGGGTGGTATAACTCCTGAACAGATCGCCAATCTTCTCCAGGCGGCCGAGGCGGCCGGGCTCGGAGTCATCGGCGCGCGCCTTCATTGAGTCTGGGCCGACGAATGGAAACCTCCTCTATGACGAAACGGTTTGCCAGCGGCGGTGTCCTCGCTCTGACCTTCGCGCTCGCACTCCTGGTGGCCGGTTGTGCCGGTGCGAAGGAGGCGCGCAACACCGCCCGCAGTCTCGTTGGCGAAACGTTGCGCTTCCAGGATGAGCTGGCGGCGAAGAAAGCCGCCGAGCAAGCCTACTACAAGGCCTCCATCGGCTCGTTGATGAAGGATTCTCAGCGGGGTGCGTTCAACGCCGAACTGATCGAGGGCCGAGCGGCTGCCCAGGATCTGGCACGACAGATTCTCGACCTTGGCCGCCCGGTTCTCGCGGCGGATGTTCGCGATTTTCTTCTGCAGCGGGCGAAACCTCTATTCCTGGCCCGGGACGAGGAATTGAAACGGGCCGAGCAAGAGATTCAACTGATCGAATCAGGCTTGCGGCAATTGGACACACATAGCGAAATGCTCACCAAGACCCGCCGCATCTTGGAATCGTTGCAAGCACCCCATAACTCGGAACTGCGTCTTGATGAATTGATCCGCTTTGGCCAGCAGGTGCGGCAAGGCTTGACCAATTCACCCGCGTCGTCCGGCACTCACTGACGGTCCGAGGAGAATGTCATCCACGGAGGGAATCGTATGGATCTGAATCTTGACAAAATGATCACCGCCCTCGAGGCCCGTTCCCGCGAATTGGAACGGCAGATCCTGAACCTGGACGCACCGGATCCTGAGACGTTCACAGACCGCTTCGATACGCTTTTGGAATTGATGACCCAAGCCCGCGGCGAAATTCTCCGTCTGCGGGCGATTCGAAATAATTCCACGGCCGCCTCCGTGATAGTCCATCCCCCCAGCCCGGCCGAGATTGCCGAACTGACCGCCGCCTTGGCCGCGTTGGATCACGTTATTCGGGAGGGGGAAATATGGGATCAGGTAATCGGGATCGCGGCCGCGGCACTGAAGGGTGCCGCCCGACTTCGTAGCGCCGCCGGGCAGGTTCCCGGTGATTCCAAAACCAATGCCGTGGCCGGATCCGGATCGCGTGGCGTTCGCCCCGGGTTACCCCTCCCGGCCCAATCGGCTCCCCGGATCCCCCAAGGGTCCGGACTGCCGTGCGATTCCGAAATTCCCCTGCGGAGAAGTCATCGTGAGTTGACCGTTTCCGGAACGAAATCCGTGGCCGGATTTCGGCTCAAGATTCCCGTCAACCCGTTTAGACTCCGTCAGGTGAGGGTGAGAGGCCTAACTTCCAAGTCGATTCCAGCCCGCGTGGCACTGACGGAGGGCGAGTTGCGCTTTGAATGGCATGGCGCCGGTGTGGCACCGGGATCTGCCCTCACGCTGGAGATTGAAGCCGCGCAAACGCTTCCCGCCGACTTGAAGGTTATTTGGATTCCCCGTGCCTGACCGTGCAAATCCTCCCCAATTAAACGTTTCCTCTCATGAATTGTCTCCTCACGCCTTACCTCACATTGAAAATCCCCCTCTTCGCGGAGCGCCAATAAAACGAACTCCCACCAACCGATCCCCGCAACGGTCCCTGCCGTCGAACGTTTCCGGATCGAACCTCGATAACGGTTACTGGGGGAGTAGATCAATCACCAGAGCGCGTTCTTCTTTCAGTTCAGATTCGGTCGCTGTCATCTTGGTTCGGCTAAAATCGTTCACGGCAACTCCGTGGATGATTTCCCATTTCGACCCGTCACTCCGGGTTGGGTGGGAATAAATCAGCCCCTTTTCGATCCCGTAGGCACCGTCAGAACAGACCGCAACGCTAAAGCAATCATCCGGGTGAGTCGCGCGCGTCAGCGAACGCACGGTATCGACCACGGCATTGGCAGCGCTGGCAGCACTCGAAAGCCCCCGCGCCTTGATGATCGCCGCTCCACGTTGCTGCACCGTGGGAATAAATGTGTCCCGAAACCAGGCTTCGTCCGGGATCACTGATGTCGCCGGCCGGCCGCCAATCCGGGTGTTGTAAAAATCCGGATACATGGTCGAACTATGGTTGCCCCAGATTGCCATGTTGGACACCTGATCGACGGTTACCCCAGCCTTGAGTGCCAACTGACTCTTGGCCCGGTTCTCATCGAGACGTGTCATGGCAAACCACCGTTCGCGCGCAACATCCCTCGCGTTATTCATCGCAATCAGGCAATTCGTATTGCACGGATTGCCAACTACCAGGACACGGACATCGCTGGCCGCATTTTTTTGAATTGCCTGCCCTTGCCCGATAAAGATACGCCCGTTGATGTTCAGCAGATCCTTCCGTTCCATGCCCTGCTTCCGTGGAACGCTACCGACGAGCAGAGCCCAGTTCACGCCACGAAACCCTTCGTCCAGACTCGACGTCGGAATGATTCCCTTCAGCAGCGGGAAAGCGCAATCCTCGAGCTCCATCACCACCCCTTGCAAGGCGGGCAACGCCGGTTCGATTTCGATCAGGTGCAACACCACGGGTTGCGACGGCCCGAACATCGCACCGGAAGCAATGCGAAAGAGCAGGGAGTAACCAATCTGACCGGCGGCACCGGTCACGGCGACGTGAAGAGGAGAAGCGCTCATGCGATAAATTAAAATACGGGCCTGAGTATGCGGAATCGTCGATGTGAGGCAAGTCCCAGCGTGCCCCCACATTCGATCCGGCAGAGCTCTCAGCGACGACGGCGCTTTCGATCTGTCGCCCGGGGTGAATACTCACCCAAAGCGGTGTCGCGCTTCGCTTGCCACCGCCCCACCATGGGCACCGTTCTGACTGCGCTCCGCGCCTCCGGAGTACGCCAAAGCAATAACAAGAATCGATCAGCAATTCGGAACGGAACTCTATTACCTTTCAAAGTCAATGACGGCTACACTGGGGCCTAGGAAGAATGCAACGTCGGAGTAAAATGAACCCATACGACGCTCAGATCGCTGTCTCTCGGCGGGCCCACGACAGCGCCCGACTGGTCCTCCGCGGCATCGGACTGAACGCGCTGCTGACGGCGGTGAAACTGGCTGGCGGCATCTTTGGGCACACCTACGCTCTCATCGCCGATGCCGCGGAGTCGCTGCTCGACATCCTCTCGTCGACGCTGGTTTGGGCGGGCTTCCGCGTCGCGGCGCGACCGCCCGATGCCGACCATCCCTACGGTCACGGCAAGGCCGAACCGCTCGCCGCACTCACCGTGGCGCTGTTTATTTTCGGGATGGCCGCCTGGGTGGCCTCGCATGCGGTGCAGGAGATCCGGACGCCACACCAGGGGCCGGCGTGGTGGACACTCCTGGTGCTGGCCGGAGTTATCGTGGCAAAAACTTGGTTTTCGCGGCGAATGCGCATGGCGGGCGAGCAGGTGGGCAGCACAGCGCTGGGAATCGAAGCGATGCACCATGGGTCCGATGCGATAACCTCGGCGGCGGCTTTTGTCGGCATCAGCGTTGCGCTATGGGGCGGCCGAGGCTGGGAGACAGCCGACGACTGGGCGGCGCTATTCGCGTGCTTGATTATCGGATTCAACGGTTTTGGCATGTTTACCAAAGCGCTGGGCGACGTAATGGATGCCGCCGCACCGGCAAATTTCGAGAGCGAAGTACGCGCCCTCGCCCTCGCGGTTCCGGGCGTCCAAGCGCTCGACAAAATGCGCGTGCGCAAAAGCGGTCTCAGCTATCTCGTCGACATCCAAGTGCGCGTCGACGGCAATCTGACTGTGCGTACAGGGCACGACATCGCCCATGCCGTGAAGGATGCGCTCACCGCCTCCGCCAGGCATGGCATTAGCGATGTGACCGTGCATATTGAGCCGGCGGGAAGTTGAGCCCCGGGAGGAATAGTTAACTTCCGGGGCGGCGCACACGCGAGGGCGTCGAGGGACGCCGGATCGCAGGAGTGCTTGGAACCCCCGGGGGGGGGGAATCCATTGCTGCCGGGCGCGCCCGTCGTACGGTTAAGTTGCGAGGATTTCGTGCTCGCGCTCCCGCACCACAAACACCGGGCAGGGTGCGTGTTGCACGACGTGTTCCGCCACGCTGCCGAGGAAGACATGCTGCAATCCGGTGCGGCCGTGGGTCGAGATGACAATGAGGTCGGCAACCAGGCTCTTGGCCGTCTCGACGATTTCATTCGCGGGTGAACCAGCGCGCACGATGGTGTTGGTCGCAACTTCACCCGGGAGGCTTTCCGTGGCGAGCTTCGCGAGTTCCTTTTCTCCGTCTTGCCGCATGCTCGCCTCCAGTTGGACATAATTGATGCCGCCATATTCGCCGGCGACGTAGATCGGAGGCACCACGTAGAGAAGCGTGATCGCGGCCTTGTATTGCTTCGCGAGCGGGAGTGCGTATTGCAACGCCTTTTTCGAGCAATCGGAAAAATCGATCGGCACGAGAATTTTTTCAATCTTGAATGGTGATTTCCCCGCCGCCCGCGTCGCGGCGTCCATTAAAAGTTCGTCGCTGCGATTGAGTTCGAGGGTGACTTCACCGGGGTGGTGGGCAGGTTTGGCTTTCATGGATTCGTTGAGTTAAATGGTCTCGACGTAGGCTCAGACCTCAGTAAAACCGGCAAAATTGGTTGAGAAGATGTGGAAGTTCAATTCCCTGAAAAGGAGCGAAAAGCGGGGTCGGGTCGAGGACCGATTGGAGGAGTTTTTGGCGGGCTCATCCGCTGAAGGTTAGCCCACCCTGGAG
>CAMAPG010000068.1 GCA_945859965.1 Opitutus sp. GAS368
GAGTACCAACGCTGGAATGCCGCCACCGCGGTCCTGGTGGCGCGAACCTTGCCGGCGAAGTGGCGGTTGACGGAAACAGTGATAACGCGCGGCCTGCACCAGGTCGACTGGCCCGGACGTTGGGAGCGGATGACGCTCGGAACGCAGACTCTGATCCTTGATGCGTCGCACAATCCGGAGGGAGCCACTGTTCTGGAAACGAATCTCCGGCGCCTGGTGGCTGAGACCGGAAAACCGCCAGTGATGATCACCGGGGTCCTTGGAACTGCGCGCGCCCGACCGCTCCTAGAAGTCATCAGCCGTTTCGCGCGTGAAATTCACCTGGTGATTCCGCAGCAGGCGAGGGCCAGCAGCTATGAGGAATTGGAAGCCTTGATTCCGGCGGCGTTCACCGGCCAGGTTCGGCGCGCCACGCTCGACGATCTCTTTCCCGCACCTAAAGTTTGTACCGTGGGCCAGCCGGGCGAGACGGTGGTGGTGACCGGCTCGGTCTATTTGGTGGGCGAAGTCCTCGAGCGCCTCGCTCCTGAGCGAGGCTTGGGCGAGGGGAGACTGCAGGATTTTTAGCGGCGCTTTGCGCCGGCCTTCCCCCTATTAACGATCAACCCTCAACCAATAACTGCTGGAGCGCAGCGACAGCCGGCACGTCCTTGATGATCTGCGAGGGATCAGGGCCGACGCCGAGATAACGGAGATTGGGCAGAACGGCGGGCCATTTTTCGCCGCCGTAGGCCACATCGAGCATGCTCTTCACCATCGCGGCGACGTAACGCTGCGCATTGCGGGGCAGGTCGGCGAAACGCCGGATGCCCGTGAGATCTTCGGTCCAACCGGGATGACGCGTGTAGACCGGGCGCAGCGTTTTACGGACCGCCTCATTGCGCGGAACATGGCCGTAGCGTTTGCCGGACGCATCTTCGTACGCGGTGCAGATGAGCAGTTCGCCGCGCCATTCGCCGCTATGCGTGAGGGCGTCGACCTTGTTGATCATGACGTCCTGAAAACCGCCGTACCGCAGCGCGTCGCCTTTTTCCACGGCGTCATACCAGCCGACCATGCGCTGGCGCCCGGTGGTGGTGCCGAACTCGATCTGCTTGAGTTTCACTGTCAGCGGATGCGCGTCGTCCATCTGGGTGATGAACGTGTGGGTGCCCACCTTGGTGTCGTAAGCCTTGGCGACGCCGAACGTGTGGATGCGTTGCACCGGGATGCCGGCGCTCTCGAAGAATTCCGGAGTGTAAGTGTGCGAAGCGGTGACGTTCGGGGAGAAGCCGTGACGCTTGTCGAGCCAGTAGGCCTGGCCGAATTCGCCGATGACCGTGCGGCCCGCGCGAAGCTCCCGCAGGACCAGTTCGCGAACCTCGCCGATGTTTTTCGCGAGGGAGGAGCCGGCTTCCCAATAAACCTGGGTGAGCAGCTCCAAGTTGAGTGAAAACGGAGTCGGGCCGCGGAAACGGGCGAAATCGAATTCTTTGTCCCCAAACAGACCCATTTCGATTCCCTCGGCGTTGGCGCGCTGTTCGGCGGCCGTCAGCTTGTCGAAGAAGCCGGCAAACGTTTCCGGGCTCACCCGGCAGACATGCTGGATGGTCCGCAAGGCGCGGTCGGCACGTTGGGCCAGCTTGCGGGCGAAATAATTCGGGCCGCCGTGAAAATCGGAGTAGGTGATCTGCCATTGCCCCACCTCATCCTGGTAGGCGGGGGTGATGCCGCGGCCCGTCGAACCACGCGGATCCTCGGCGAGGACGTTCGTGCGGTAGTCCTCCCAGGCGAGATCCAACAGGCGATGCGTCAGGTCGGACACCAGCGTGCGCTCGTCGATCAGCAGGCGCGAAAGGATCGCGTAGCCTTTTTTCTCCAGCGGTTTCGTTTCCCACCAGATCTTGCGCGGGTCGGCGACCACGCCGCTGCCGACGCACAGATGCGCCGCATCGCGGACTACGACGCCCGCGGGCAGCAGGCTCAGCTTGATGCCGCCGGCAGTGTGCCCCGCGTTGGCGCCGCCGTTGACCTTCAAGACCACGGAGACCGGGGCGGAGGTGCCGCGCAGCTCTTCCGCGACTTCGGGAATAAGACGGCCTTTGCCTTCATCACCGAGGGAGATACCGACGTCGGCGATGAGCTGGCTGGTAAAAGGGGACAATGACATAGGTTGCTGGGAGATGAGGCAACCGAGTCGGAGACCCTGTTGCCCGGCAGTTGAAAGAGCACTGGCGCGGCAGGAGCAAACAGAAAAAGCAGGGCCTTTGCCGATTACAGCGTAAAGGCCCGGCCCCTGCAGGCCAGGTCGCTGACCTGCCTACAACCGCAGTACTCAGTTTTTGCGCGACATCTCGATCACGTCGTGAGGGGCGGCCTCTTTTTCCCCGGCCGAGCTCACGCGCACGAAACGGGCTTTGGCGCGCAATTCGGTCAGATTTTTCGCCCCAAGATAACCCATGCCGCTTTGGACTCCCCCGACCAGGTTGGCGAGCACGTCGTCGACGTAGCCGGCGACTTCCTTGAGGGCTTCAATGCCCTCGGCGGTGAGCTTGCGGGTTTTGTCCTCTTTGTCGTGTCCGTAACGCGCCGCGCTGCCGGCTTTCATCGCGGCGAGGCTGCCCATGCCGCGGTACTGCTTATAAACTTTTCCGCCGATCTCGATGATTTCACCCGGTGCCTCGCGGCAGCCGGCGAACAGGCCGCCGCAGATCACGGCATCGGCGAGGGTGAGGGCTTTGACGATGTCACCGGATTTGGTGATGCCGCCGTCCGCAAGGATGCGCACGCCTTTGGCGGCGGCGCCTTTGCTGGCAACAAAGAGGGCGGTGAGCTGGGGAATGCCGACCCCCGCCACAATCCGCGTCGTGCAAATCGAGCCGGGACCCTGGCCGACTTTGACGGCATTGGCGCCGCAGTCGGCGAGAAATTCCACGCCCGCGGCGCTGGTGACATTGCCGGCGATGATGGTCAGATCGGGAAAGGCGCTGCGCACCAGTTTGACCATGTCACCCACGCCCGCGGTGTGTCCGTGGGCGGTGGAGATGGCGACTGCATCGACGCTTTCGTCGACCAGGTTTCCGACATGGGCCAGGATCTTGTCGCGGTCGAGTTCGCCGCTGAGTTTACGCACGGGGCTGAGGGCGGCGCCGACGACGAGACGAAAATCGCTGTCGCGGGCCGGCTTGCGGCGGGCTTTGGCCTCGCTCGTGATCTTTTCGACGTCCGAGCTGGTTACGAGCCCGTGCAGCCGATCGGCGTCGTCGACCACGAGCATCTTGTGGATGCCAATGTGCTTGGTGAAAAATTCGTCGGCGGCCTTGATGGGATCCTTGGCCACAGTTGCCTGATGCTGGGTGACCAGTTGCGCGCGCGGCGTCATGACGTCGGCTACTTTTTTTGCCTTGTAGCGCTCTTTGACGACATTGCCTGAAAGGAGACCGGTAAGTTTTCCGGCGCCATCGACGACCGGGAACGTGCTGAAGGCGAAGTTGCGCTGACCGATCATGGCGAGCACATCGCCGATGAGTTGATCCGGGGTGACGGTAATCGGATCCTGAATCAAGCCGTGGATGTGACGCTTCACGCGGGCGACCTCCTTGACCTGGTCCTTCGGCGTCATGTTGTAGTGGATCAGGCCGAGCCCGCCGTTCAGCGCCATCGCGATCGCCATGTGCGACTCGGTGACGGTGTCCATGTCGGCCGAGATGATCGGGATCTGCAGCCGCAGGGCTTCGCTGAGGGTCGTGGAGGCATCGGCGTCTTTCGGCAGGATATCCGAAAAGAGGGTGGCGAGCGACACGTCGTCGAACGTCAGGGCCGTCGGCAGATTGCTGCGGAAAAAAGCGTCGGCCGGGAGATAACACTCGGCGTCGACACCGGGGGCGGAATGCGTGGCAACCTTTGTCATGAGTTGCCGTGAACGGAATAAGCTTTGGCGCAGCGAGTGCAATGGGAAATTTGCGCGCCATGGCGCAAGTCCCTGGAGCGGGCGAGTGGCGCGGAGAACAAAAGTACTTTTCGGTCGGTTTTCATTCGTGCCACAGCATGCCAAGCTGGGTGCGGAATGACAAATGACAGGGCATGATTTTACTTACCGCTCGCCACCCATTATTTCCATGCCCAATAACCGATAACGAACCGCACCCATCCATGCGGGCTCCATGGCTTTCCTCCTTCAATTTCGTCGTTATGCCCTGCCGTTTCGTTCCCCGGTTCGGACGGCGCATGGCCAGTGGGCGAAGCGAGAAGGACTGATGGTGCGGGTCGAGCGCTCCACGGGTGAGGTGGGTTATGGGGAAGCCGCGCCCATTCCGGGTTTCAGTGGCGAGTCAGTTGAGGAGGACGAGACCGCGGTTCGCGAGCTGGGCGATCGTCTGGAGGAAAACCAATGGACAGAGCTGCCGGCTGAGCTGGCGTGCTTGAAGCAGGCGCTCGCCGCGGCGGTGGAAAATGCGACCGATCAAAAAAATCCGGCGCCTGGCCTGCCGGGAGATTATTTGCCGGTCGCGGCACTCTTGCCAGCGGGGCAGGAGGCGTTGCTGAAAATTCCTCCTCTGCTGGAAGCCGGATTCCGGATTTTCAAATGGAAGGTGGGCGTAGGCGATCCGGCGGATGAGCTCGGCTGGCTCGACGAGCTGTGTGCGATCCTTCCGGAGGGAGCGAAGTTGCGTCTCGATGCCAATGGCGCGTGGGACCGGCGCCGCGCGGAACGCTGGCTGCAGCGGTGCGCGGAGCGGCCCATCGAGTTTGTCGAGCAGCCCATTGCGCCTTCAATGCGCGGTGCGGACGATCTGTTGCTGGGGCTGGCCGCGGACTATCCGACCCCGCTGGCGTTGGATGAATCGCTGGCGGGAGACGGCGACGTCGAGCGCTGGCTGGGCGCAGGCTGGCCGGATGTCTTTGTCGTCAAACCCGCTTTGCTCGCGGATGCACGCACCTCGCTGGCGCGCCTCGCTGCGGCGCGGGCCACGGTGGTTTTCTCCTCGGCGCTGGAAACGGCACTGGGCGCGCAGTCCGCCCTGAGGATGGCCCTGGCTTGGTCGGGTCCGGCGCGGGCGGTGGGTTTTGGCGTCTGGCCGCTTTTTGCGGACCGGCGATTCGATGGGCCCGCGACCGCGCCCTTCATTGACCGGAAGGAAATCGATCGCATCAATCCGGAGGCCCTGTGGAACGCCTTGAACTAGCGCGTTTGTTGGGAGCTCCCCCGCTGGTGGGGGAACCGGGAATGAGCCCGGTGGTGATCGACGAAACCGATCCCGGCCAATTCATGACCCGTTTCGCGATTGCAGCCGGCGGAAACGGTCCGGTTTTTTTGGCTGATCCGTCATGGAGCGCGGGTGCGCGGAAACAATTTTCAAAGTCAGTCCAAGCGAGGCCAAAGGAAGGAAACGCCGGTTTTCCAAAATCAGCGCGCGGCTGGCTGTGCATTCCCAGCGGCGGAACCAGCGGCGAAATCAAACTGGCCCGGCACGACGAAGATACGATTGCCGCGGCGGTGCGCGGATTCTGTGCCCACTTTGGCGTGCGACAGGTCAACGCGCTCGGAGTGCTACCGCTGCATCATGTCAGCGGACTCATGGCCTGGATGCGCTGCGCCCTCACGAGTGGCGAATACCGCCCTTGCGACTGGAAGAAACTGGAGGCAGGGAAATATCCCGCGCTTTCGACTGGGGATTGGTTTCTTTCGCTGGTGCCCACGCAATTGCAGCGCCTCCTGCCATTGCCGGAAGCGGTGGCCTGGCTGCGGCGCTTCCGGGTGATTTTTATCGGAGGAGGCCCGGCGTGGCCCGAGCTGATGGAGGCCGCGGCCAAGGTGAAACTGCCCGTTTCACTCAGCTATGGCATGACGGAAAGCGCGGCGATGGTGGCGGCCTTGCGGCCCGCGGAATTTCTGGCCGGGGCGCGCAGTGTCGGCGCCCCTTTGCCGCACGCCCGGGTGACGATTGAGGCGGGCGGTGTCGTGCGAGTGACCGGTGAATCCATTTTCCGCGGCTACTGGCCGGAGTGGCGGGAAACCGACGGATTTACCACCGAGGATTTGGGCAGCTTCGACGCTCAGGGCCATCTGCAGATTTTAGGCCGGCGCGATGCGGTCATCATCACGGGCGGAAAGAAAGTGTACCCGGCCGAGGTGGAAACGGCGCTGCGGACGACCGGCGAATTTGGCGAGATCGCCGTGATCGGCATGCCGGATGCGCAATGGGGAGAGCGGGTAGTCGCCTGCTATCCGGCGGCAGAAAAAAAACCGGATCTGGCCAAGGTTGAAAACCGGATGGCGGCGGCGCTGTCACCGCATCAGCACCCCAAATGTTACGTGGCCGTCGCTGAGTGGCCGAGGAATGCCCAGGGCAAACTGAACCGGACGCGTTTGACGCAGTTGGCGCAGGCGGCGTCCGTGAAGGACTAGCCTCCGTCGACCCAGGCCTTGAGGCGCGGAGGCAACGGGGCGCGGTCGCGTTTCGTCGAGGAGATGCAGACGTGTTCGGTGCGAATCCGGGCGGCGATTTTCTCCACCGGAGTGAGGCGGGTCATTTCGAAACGAAGCTCAAAGGAGTTTTCCGATTTCGCGACTGGAGACACGCTGACCCTGACTTTGTCCCCGCACGTCAGGGGACGGAGATATTCGGCCTCACTCTTTGCCACGGGCACGATGGTACCGGTGTCGGAAAAAAAAGTTTTCAGGTCGATGCCCGCAGCGGCGAGCGCTTCCTCATAGGCCTCGTGGCAGATGGAAAGGTAGTTGGGGAAAAACACCACGCCGGCGGCATCGGTGTCCGCGAAATGGATCGTACGGTGATAGATGAATGAGGCGGGCGGGTTAATGGTTAAGGGTTATTAATTCTTGGGAAGAAGCCAGCAACGGAATTTTTCGAACGCGGAGGACGGGGAGGGCCCGGAGTAAGGGCTCCGTGATCTCTGTGTCCTCCGTGTTCAATCGATGGAGTTTTAGTTGCGGCGTTACAGAGCTGTGGTCTCTTTGTGTTTATTGTGACCAAGAACGAAATCGCCGACATCCTCAGTGAAATTGGCACGCTGCTGGAATTGAAGGGAGAGAATCCGTTCAAGGTTCGCGCCTACCAGTCCGGTGCGCGGGCCTTGGAAGGGATCGAGGAAGCCGAACTCGCGCGGTTGATTGCCGAGAAACAGCTCGAAAGCATCGCCGGGATTGGGAGCGCGCTCGCGCTGAAAATTGGCGAACTGTACACTACCGGCCGGTTGGAATTTTATGACAACCTCAAGGCCTCGATTGCCCCGGGCCTCGTGGAGTTGCTGCAGATTCCCGGATTGGGACCGAAGAAAATCCGGGCGTTGCACGACAAGCTCGGGATCGACTCCATTGCGGCACTGACCGAGGCCTGCCAGGCCGGGCGCATCGCCGAACTGGATGGTTTTGGCGCCAAGACCCAGGAGAAAATCCTGGCCGGAATCAAAAACCGCGAGGCTTACGGGCGCCGTCATTTGTGGTGGGATGCCTGGGTCGTCGCGGAGCCCATTCTCGCCGGGTTGCGCGCCTTGCCGGGAGTCAAGCGGGCCGAGGCCGCGGGGAGTCTGCGCCGCGGCGCGGAGACGATTGGCGATCTCGATTTTATCGTGGCTTCAAGCGAAGTGGCCCAGGTCGTGGCCTGGTTCACGACGCTGCCCGAAGTGAAGGAGATCACCGCGCAAGGGGAGACCAAGGCGAGCGTTCGCTTCGAAAGCGGGCTCCAGGCGGATTTGCGCATCGTACCGGAGGAACAATTTGTTTTCGCCCTGCATCACTTCACGGGCTCCAAGGATCACAATGTCCAGATGCGCCAGCGGGCGCTCGCGCGTGGCCTGAGCTTGAGCGAATGGGGACTGGTGCGGTCGGAAGGTGAGGGCACGGTTAAGGAAAAGGTCGGCGTGAACCCGACGCTCAAGGGGAAGTCGGCCTCCGGCCAGCAACGGGCCATTGATTCCGAAGCCGATCTTTTCGCCGCGTTGGGACTTCGCTTCATTCCGCCCGAACTCCGGGAAGGCCTCGGTGAGCTCGAATTCGCCGAGAAATCCGATCTGCCGCGGCTGGTGGAGGCCGCCGATTTGTGCGGAGCGTTTCACAATCACACCACCGCTTCCGATGGCAGCAATACGCTCGCGGAAATGACTGCGGCCGCCGAAGCCCTGGGCTGGCAGTATCTCGGGATTGCGGATCATTCCAAATCGAGCGTGCAGGCCAAGGGACTCGCGGAAGACCGGCTGCTCCGGCAGATCGAAGAGATCCACGGGCTCAACGCCTCCAAGCGTTTTAAAACGCATGTCTTTACCGGGGTGGAATGTGACATCCTGCCCGATGGCCGGCTGGATTATGACGATGCCACGCTGGCGAAAATGGATTACATCGTCGCATCGATCCACAGCGCGTTTGCGCAGGATGAGGCAACCATGACGGCCCGGATCATCCGGGCGATCGAGAATCCGTACACCACGATGCTGGGGCATCTCACGGGCCGCCTGTTGCTCCGCCGCGAAGGCTATCGCGTCGATGCGAACAAGATCATCGATGCCGCCGTCACGCACGGGGTGATGATCGAACTCAATGCGAGCCCGTGGCGTCTGGACATGGACTGGCGGTTATGGCGCAAGGCGTCGGAGCGGGGCGTGCTGTGTTCGATCAATCCCGATGCGCATGACACCGAAGGTCTCGGCCATGTCCGGGCGGGAATCAACAGCGCCCGCAAAAGCGGGATGACGCGCGACCAGGTTTTCAACACTCGCAGTCTGGACGAGGTGAAAAAATATTTTGAGGCGCGAGTAAAGCCTTCGACCTAGCACCACGAAGCATCCCTTGATGGGTTAAAATCCACCCCGGATTGGTCAGGGATCGATCTTCGTGTCTTTGTACCTTTGTGGTTCAACCGGATCGAACTTCCGGATTTTTAAACC
This sequence comes from Opitutus sp. GAS368, assembly GCA_945859965.1. Taxonomy (GTDB): domain Bacteria; phylum Verrucomicrobiota; class Verrucomicrobiia; order Opitutales; family Opitutaceae; genus CAMAPG01. The sequence continues at coordinate 8,884 of CAMAPG010000068.1, forward strand.
ACAAAGGTACAAAGACACGAAGATCGATCTCCGGAGTTTCGGATACTTAGTCTGTGGCTTTCTGCCACGCGTTACCGCGCGCCCCGGCCGAAAAGGGCGGCGGGCACGGTGGCGACCAGGATCTTGGCATCGAGCCAGAGGGACCAGTTGTCGATGTAAGCCAGATCGAGGCGAACCCAGTCGGTAAAATCGGCAATATCGTTGCGGCCGCTGATCTGCCAAAGACAGGTGAGGCCGGGTTTCACACTCAGCCGCCGGCGGTGGGTGTCGTTGTCGAATCGCTTCACTTCGTCGATCGGCAGGGGGCGCGGTCCCACCAGGCTCATTTCGCCGCGCACCACGTTCCAGAGCTGGGGTAGTTCATCGAGGCTGTGCCGCCGGAGGAAACGGCCGAACGGCGTGACCCGGGGATCGTCGCTGACCTTGAACACCGGTCCGCGCATTTCGTTGCGCGCCGCCAGCCCGGCCTGCTGCTGGTCGGCATTGGTCGCCATCGAACGGAACTTGAACATCGTGAACGCCTGGCCGTTCAACCCGGCACGCGTCTGGCGGTAAATCACCGGCCCCTGCGAGGTGAGCCGGATGCCCAGCGCGATCAGGCCCAGCAGCGGCGCGGTGACCACGAGAAGCAGGGCGGCACCGAGGTAGTCGCAGATCTGCTTGATAAAAAGATGACTGGGCGGCGCGGATTGGGCGCGGTAAAAGAACACCGCCTCGCCGCCAAACTGGTCGACGGTCACCCGCGGCGACGGGAGGGCGAGCAGGCCCGGGCGCACAAGGACTTCGACGCCTTCGTGCGCGCAGGCGAGCAACACCCGCGAAGCCTGGGTGCGGTCGACTCCGGCCAGGTTGAGGATGACGACATTCACCGCTTTTTCGTGCAACCAGCGCGCAAACTCGTCGGCCGGCTGGTGTGCAGGATCGTATTCGCCGATTTCCTCCAGGCCGGCCAACTCGGCGCGGGTCAACGCTTCACGCAACGCGCGATTTTCCTCCGCTGTTCCCACCCAGAGCACGCGCCGGCGGAATTGCGCCCGGGCAAACGCGCGTTGATCGAGCCAGGTGGTAAACTCGTGCCGGGCGTACACGAGCATTCCACCAATCAAGCCGACCAGGATGATCACGGAGCGCGCGAGCTGTTCCCGGATGATAAAGAGAAAGAGAATGAGGCCGATGACGGTGAGCGTGCAGCTGCGCAGGATCACGAATGCCGTGCCCAGGCGTGTCGTGGCGGGAGGCGGGTCGTAAAACCCATGGCTGGCGAGCACGAGCGGGCCGAGCAATGCGACCACCGGCAGCATCCAGAGGTAGATCCCGACGGGTTCCAGCTCGTGGAGGTCGAGCCAGGGAAACGACGCCCGCAAAAAATAGGCGGACACCAGCGAGACGGCAAAAAAAGCGCCGTCGATGGTCTGGCGAAAACGGACTCGGGTGCGTTGGGGGTGGGTGAACATGGCGCGATCGTGGCCCGCGAAAGATGCGTCAGGGAACGGAATTTACCCGTTTCAGCGAATGGAAAACGAGGGTCTGAAGCACAGCCTCAGAAATTTTTTATGTAAGCAAAGCCGGTTTCGTCGACGAAGGTGAGGCTATCGGCCCGCACTTCCGTCAGGCGAATCCCCAGCGAGCGATCCACCACATCGTTGAGGCGGAACACCCGGTCGTTCATGAGCACCTTGCTCTCGGTCCCGGAGGAGCGGATGCCGGTGACCCGGACGGCGTCGACGTAAGCTTGGACGCGGGGATCAGCTTTCGGCGCATCGGCTTTCAGCGCGGCGGGTGGAGTCGCGGGGGCCGGAGTTGGGCCTTTGACGGCTGTGGCCGGAGGAATTTTAGCCGGAGCAACGACCGGCGTTTTGGCCACCGTGGCGGGCGCGACAGCAGGCCCGGAGGATTCAGGCGGGCGGGTCGGAGGGGTTTGAACCGGTGTTGCCGGCTCGGGAGTCGGCAGAGCGGAAACGGGAGCCACCGCGATCAACGGGCTGGAAGTCGGCGGGGCCATGTTGGTTGCTGGCTGGGCCGCGACTGATTTGGCCGCGGTCAGGGGCGGCGGCGCATTGAGCCGGACCACGATGATGGTTGTAATCACCACGAGGATCATCAGGCCGGCGATCCCGGCGACGATCAGCGCGAGCGTTTTCGCGGGCATGGGCTGGCCGCGCCGGATCACATTTCCTCCCTCGCCCGAGGGGGAGTTCCCCGCCATCGGATCGGTGCGCATGCGCTGCGCTTTTTTGAGGGCTTCGGAAATCAAACTCATGCGAGGCGAAGGGTGGAAAACCCCGGGTAGGGAACAGACGACTGAGGGCGGAGTATAAGCGTAAAGCGACTTATTTTCATGGAGGGCTATTCCCGGATTTCGTTCCGGGTTTCCTCAATCGGTCAGGCTGGCCACGTCCTTGAGGGCGCGGCGGACATCCCAGTAGTTCACTTCATCCGACTCGCGGATGAAGGCGGCGAGCAGCGCCTTGTCGCAGAGATTGTTCACGATCCGGGGAATTCCCCGGCTGCCGCGGTGGATGGCCCGGAGCGCCCATTTGGTGAACGTGGGCGCGCCCATGCTGCCTGCCAGCGTGAGGCGGTGCTGGATGTAATGGATCACGTCGGGCTGGGAGCGCGCGTGCAGCTCGTAGTGGACGAGGATGCGCTGGCGGAGCTGGCGCAACTCCTCCCGGCCGAGCACTTCCTTGAGCTCGGGTTGTCCCATCAGGACGATCTGCAGCAGCTTTTGTTTATCCGTCTCCAGATTGGACAGCAGGCGGATTTGCTCAAGCACCTCGACCTTGAGGTTTTGGGCCTCGTCGATGATCAGGACAATATCGCGTCCCTGCTCGATGCGCTCGAGCAACACCCGGTTCATTTGGGCGACCAGATCGACCTGGCTGCGGGCCAGCTTCGTTTCGCCCAGATCCGTGAGAATCAGCTTCAACATCTGGGTCTCGGTGACGCGCGGATTGAGGATGAGCGCGGTGTCGTACCGGCCGGGGTCGAGTTCGCTGAGGAAACGCCGGCAAAGGGTGGTTTTGCCGCAACCCACTTCGCCCACGAGCACGATGAAGCCTTTTTTCTCCTGCACCCCGAATTTCAAGTGCTGGAGGGCCTGCTGGTGGGTGGGACTGAGGTAGAGAAATTTGGGATCAGGGGTGATGTTAAAGGGCATCTCCTTGAACCCATAGAAACTCTGATACATGTAGCCTTCGAGGTAGGCCGCCCGCTGGGAAAACGCACGCCAAATTCACGTTCCCCGAGCGAACGCGAATTTGGCGAGGGTATGGGTTAAGTGTTATTTGTGAATGGGAAGCCAGCGCGGGCATCGCTGCACACGGGAAGGGAGGGGGGGCTGTTTTATGCCTCCTTTACGGGTGCGTGTTGAGGATCTTCCAATTGTAGGCCA
>CAMAPG010000069.1 GCA_945859965.1 Opitutus sp. GAS368
CGCACGGTCGTCAATGTCCACAATCCGTCCCTCGAGGTGCATCTGGCGAAGGACCGCACGCGCATTGGCGCGGCCATGATCCTCGTTCCCGGCGGAGGCCACACGATTTTGTGGGTGGGATCCGATGGCACGGATTACGTGGAACCGAACGACAAGCTCGGAATCTCGACCTTCATCCTGCGCAATCGTCTGCGCGGGGATGGTTACGACCCGGCCAAAGATGCGGTGAATGATGCGCAGCAGGCCATTCGTCTCGTCCGCTCAAAAGCCGCGGAATGGGAGCTGGACCCGAACAAGATTGGCATCATGGGGTTCTCGGCGGGCGCGGAACTGGCGGCACCGGCGGCGTTGTTCTTCGAGGAGTTTGCCAGGAAGAACAATGATCCAAACGATCCGCTCTCAAAGTTTTCGGCCCGTCCGGACTTCGTTGGCATCATTTATCCGGGACCGACGCCGTTCACCCAGGCGCCGGCGACAGCGATCCCTGGGAATGTGCCGCCGAGCTTCCTCGCGTGTGCGGGCACGGGCGACAAGGCGCACGCGATCTGGGCCGTGGACTATTTCAACGCGATGCTGAAGGCCGATGTGCCGAACCTGGAGATGCATCTCTACGGACGCGGCGGCCATGGCGTGAAACGGAACACCGCGCCCAACGCCATGCCTTATGCCAGGTGGTATGACCGCTACATCGAGTGGTTCACCGATCTCGGTTTTCTCGGCAAGCCGGGAGAGGAAACGAAAGCCGCCAAGGATGTGGCGGCTTATGCGAGGAAGGGGAAGAAGTAGGATTGGCGAGGTTCGAAGTTCGTGGTTCGTGGTTCGATAGTCGAATTTAGATCTTACCCCTATTTCCCCTTCTTGAACTGACCATCGAAGAATTCCGCGACCTTTTCGACAACCTGCTCCTGGGTTGTTCCGACCTTGGAAAAGCCGTGGTCGCCGCCTTTGACGATATGAAGAGTCGAGGGCACGCCCGCCTTCTGAAGCGCGGCGTGGAGCAGCTCGCTTTGGTTGAGGGGCACGGTGAAATCCCGGTCGCCGTGAACGATGAAGAATGGCGGGTCGTTCTTGCTGATATAGGTGATGGGATTGGCCTGCCGGCATTTGTCGGGGACTTCCTTGATCGGCGCGCCTAGCAGGCGGGACGGTGCTGAAGTTTTCTTGGAGTAATCCTGGGCGCACTTGACGTCGTTGAGTTTCAAAAAGTCCGTCGGGCCGCACCACGGGCTGACGGCTTGCAGGGCGGACGAGGCTTTTAACGTGATCGGGTGGTTGGTGAACTCCTCCGTGTCGCCCACCGTCCCCAGCAGGGCCGTCAGATGTCCGCCGGATGATTCGCCCGCCGCGCCAAAGCGGTTGGGATCGAGATTGTAGCGCGCGGCGTGGAACCGCAGAAAGCTAACCGCCGCGCGGCAGTCGTTGATCACGGCGGGAAAAATTTCCTCCCGACTCTTGGTGTAGCTGATCGAGGAAACGGCATAGCCGCGCGCGACGAGACCTATGATCGGATTCGAGCGGTCTTTCGAGCCCCAGTCCCAGGCCCCGCCATAAATCCAGATGACCAGCGGCAGCGGCTTGTCCGACGGGAGACGATAGACGTCCAGCAACATCTGGCGGTCGCCGTTGGTGGCATAGACGATGTCGCGCTCGATGATCGCCCCTTTCGGCAGGCGGTCGAGGATGGGTTGCGGATCGTCCTTCTTCGGCTCCGCAGCGAAGGCGGTCGCGACGCCCAGCGCGGCGAGCAGGATGGGGATGAATTTGAGGGTAAGTTTCATGGTGAACTGCCTGATGGGGAGGTTCGAGGTTCGAGGTTCGAGGTTCGAATTTCCCTACGGCTCGCTGACCCTCGCCCCGGTGAAGATCGCCGCGTCGAGTCGGTTGAGCGGGCGTTTGGCCGTCCAGCAGAGGCCGCGGTAGGCGAGCACGCGGAAGAGCGGGTCGTCGTGAGTCCAGGTGAAGTGGCAGGGGATATAGACGAAGATGCGCCCGCCGCCGCGCTCGACACTCCATGCCTGCGGCTGCGCGGCGCCGTCGGCGTCCATGGCGGCGATGGTCGTGGTGCCTGCGCCGTCGCCGAGCAGCCTCCAGTAGGGCTCCTCGGGGCGGATGTCGGATTCGGGAAGACCTTTGGTGATTTCATGCGCGCTGAATTTCAGGTTCACGTCGCCGCGCAGCCATTTGTTGCCCGTCCACGCGCGGCCGATGCGGTCAGCGAGCGGTTTGGGTTCGCGGTTTCCGTTCATGGAATAATGCAGAAAGACCAGGCCGCCGCCGCGCGCGAGGAAGGCATCCAGGTCCGGTGCCTTGCTCGCGTCCCAGGCGGGGTTGTGGTGGAAAAACGCGATGACATCCGCCTTCTTGAACTGCTCCGCGGTCGGCCATTTATCCGCCGGCTCTGTGGTGACGGCGGGAACACCGGCGAGGATTTTCGTCCAGCGTTCGCGCCAGACGGGATAGTCGTGAAAGCCCACGCCGTTGTGCCCCGGGTCCTTTTCTGCGGCGCAAAGGACGATGTGGAAAGGGCGCTGCTTTTCCTCGTCGGTCATCGGCTGCAAGGCGGCGAGCACCGGCTCGACTTCCTTCTTCGAGCGCGGCGCGGGCATCTTGATGCCCTGCACCACGGCCGGGCTGGGCCACGGCTTGGTGATGTCCACAGCGGCGGCAGGTGGCGGCGGTGGGATCGCGGGCTGTTGTTCTGCCACTGCACTGAAGAGGGCAGCGACGAGGGCGATGGCCAGGGGAATGGCGAGAGTGAATTTTTTCATGAGTTGGAATGAGTTTGTCGTGGTTAGGGACTGGTGGTGGCTGGCGTTTTCTTTTTTACAAAGTGCACCCAGTTCAAGTCGAGCACGCTGTCTTTTTGCGCGGGCTCGCTGCGGGCGATGAAGACGAGATCGTTCACGCCGCCGGGGTCGGTCACGGGGATGGTGACATCGCGGAATCCGCCCGCCGCCTCGAGCGGGCCGGTCTTCGCCACGAGCGGGCCTTGCGGAGAACCGGCGCGCACTTCGAGCGCGACAGCGGCGAACGGGGCGAGACGGAGCGTAAGGCTTTCGATGCCGGCGAGATTGACCGTGGAAAATTTCACCCACCCGCCGTGCGTCAGCCGTGCGACGAGGCCGTGGCCGCCTTCCATGAAATCCACGACCTCGACTCCCTGCGATGCGTCGTGCAGGGCGGCTTTGCGTTTGCGGGCGTGCAGGACGTGCTCGGCGCTGCCGCGCAGGGGTGGCAGTCCGGCGGCACCGTTGTCCTGACAGGCGGCGGTGATGACGAAGACGCCGCCGTCCTGCCGCTCGCCGCCCGCGGTGGTCTTGAGCGTGCCGGTCAGGCCGGTCACCGCCGTCGCTTCCGGCGAATGCGCGAGGCCGAGGATCCAGTCCGCCATGAGCTGCGATTCGCCGAGCGTGTGCTGCGGATGCGGCGGCATGGGGATCAGCTGACCCCACACGCCGCCGCCTCCGGAAATGATTTTCGCCGCCAGCTTTTCGCGGGCGGGCGCGTCGTTTTGATATTTGCGGGCGATCTCCAGATACGACGGCCCCGCCGATTTCTCCCGCACGGTGTGGCAGGCGAAACACGTCGTGCGCTGCATCTGGGCGAGGCCGGGATGGACGGCATCGCCACTGCGCACCGCACGATACGCGCCCTGCACGGTGACGCGCGCGGGGGCGAGGTTGCCGTCCTCGGCATCGGTGACGCGCACTTCGAAATTCACCGTCTGGCCAGGGTCGAAATATCCGCCATTCGGCGGCACGAGAATTTCCACCAACGGCGCAGCGTTGCCCACGGTGATGACGGTGCGCGTTTCACTCACCGCGCCCGCGGCATCCGTGACCTTCAGCGCGACGGTGTGCTGACCGGGTTCGGTGAAAGTGAAGCGCGGCGCTGTTTCGGACGACGTTTTGCCGCCGCCAAAATCCCACGCAAACTTGAGCGCATCGCCATCGGCGTCGCGCGAGGCGCTGGCGTCGAAACGCACCTCCAGCGGCTGTTTCCCCGCGAGCGGCGACGCGGCAAGCGCGGCCACGGGCGGACGATTCCCGCGCCGGTAGCTCAGGCGCAGCAACTGCCCGTCGGTGTTGCCGTGCCATTTGTCGCCATACTCGAGGACGAACATCGTGTGGTCCGGCGCGAACTTGATGTCCATCGGCTTGCGGAAGGCAAACTGCGGCGCGAACGGCTCGAGGCCGGCCAGCTTTCCCTCCGCTGTGAGCCGCACGACTTTGATCCAGTTGCGCGTCCATTCGTAAATGAACAGCGCGCCGTCGAAATGCTGCGGCAGCTTGAGGTCGGACTTCACCGCCGCGTCGAAATGATGGAACGGCCCGGCCATCGCGGAACGCGCGCCACTGCCGAGTTCGGGAAATTCCTTCGACGCGGTTGTTGGGTACCACAGCAGCGCGGGCTGCGCAGGCGGCAGCTCTTTCACGCCGGTGTTGCGCGGCGAGTGGTTGAGCGGACGCGCGGCGTCGAAGAGTGCGCCGGGCTTTCCGTCCGCGCCGAGCGACCGATACGCCTCGTTCGGCCCGGTGAACATCGGGTGGCCGAAATTTCCAGCCTTCGTCGCGAGATTGAATTCATCGTAGCCCACCGAGCCGCTCCCGGCATTGGTGTTCGGCCCCACATCGCCCCACGCGATCCAGCCCGTCTTCGGATCCACCGACGCGTGAAAGCCATTGCGAACACCCATCGCGAAAATCTCCGCCCGACCCTGCGCGGGGTCGGTGAAAAGATTGCCAGGCGGGATGTCGTAGCCGCCGTCAGCGCGCGGACGAATGCGCAGGATTTTCCCACGCAAGTCCTGCGAATTGCCGCTCGACCGGAACGCATCGCGCATCAAGCCGCCCGGGGAAATATCCACCGCCGCGCCGTCGAACGGCGGCGCATTGTCGCCCGTGCCGAGGATCAGATGGCCCCTCGCCTTGTCAAAGAACAGCCCGCCGCCCATGTGGATCGCGCCGTTGAATTCGATCGGGTATTCGAGCAGCATCTTTTCCGATCCGAGATCGAGCCGTCCATCCGCGCCGATGGTGAACCTCGCCAGCCGCAGCGAGTCGCGCTTGGCCGCCGGGCAGAAAAACAGAAACACATTCCCGCTCTGCGCAAAGTCCCCCGCCGTCGCCAAGCCGATCAAGCCCAGCTCCACGGACACCGTCACCGGCACACGCCCCACCTCGACCAAATCCCGCGTCGCCGCGCGCCACCGCTTGAGCGTGCCGTGCATTTCCGCGATGAGCACGTCGCCATTCGGCAGCGCGTCCATTTGCAACGGATCATGCAAACCCGCGGCCAGCACCTCGCGCTCGAGCCGCGCCGGATCAAAGGCCTCCGCCGCGCGGGTGCTGAGCGCAGTCATGAGGACCAGCGCTCCGGTCAGGAGCAGTCGGATGATGGGAGTTTGGTGCATGGACAGAAGTGTGAAGCGGCGAAAGCAGGGCAGGCTACCGTTGGCGGCGCTGCAAAGTCCCAGTTTGGCAACAATCAATTTCGTGTCCATCGTTGTCTGCCCGGCCCCGCTCCCGGGCTGAAGCTTGACAACGAGCGGGCGAAAGTCGCCTGGGCTGTGGTGGCCAGAATCAGCAAAGCTGCCGGGTTGCGGAGCTGAATGGGGAGCACACGCGCCCTCGCGTGTCGTGAACGGTGCCTCGCCGTTCACTTGCAGCAATGGCGCAGCCCCACTTCTCATCCGTGGCGCGACACAGCATGCGGATCAGAAGTGCGGCTGCGCCGGGGTGTTGCAAGTTCCCCGCGAGGGCGCGGGGAACCACACGCAGGACGCGTATGCTCCCAATCCCTGTTACCCGTCAATCTGAGTGATGCACTTCGAGTTGCGCGCGGTCGGGGCAAACGACGAAGTTGCCAGCCGAAGAACCTCGCTTCAAATATCCTCCCTCAGATGTCGCTTATCCAAGTCACCATGATCCGCCGCGCTGTCATCTGCCTGAGTTTCGGGGCTTTCGTCTCGACCGCAGCCACGGCTGCCGTTGACTACAGCCGTGATATTCAGCCGGTGCTCGCGGAGCATTGCTTCCACTGCCATGGCAATGACGAGCACGCGCGCAAGGGCGGGCTTCGGCTCGACTTGCGCGATGCGGCGCTCAAGGGGGGCGAGGACGATGGCGCTGCGATCACGCCAGGCAAGCCGGAGGCGAGTGCGATCATTGCGCGCATCGAGTCGCACGACCGCGATGAGGTGATGCCGCCGCCGAAGGAGAAAAAGCCGCTGAAGCCGCAGGACATCGCGAAGCTGCGCCAGTGGATCAAGGATGGTGCGGTGTATTCGGGCCACTGGGCTTTTGAGGGGCCGAAGAAGGGAAGTTCGAAGTTCGAGATTCGAGATTCGAAGGATGCGGGGGGAAGTTCGAAGCTCGAAGTTCGAGATTCGAAGGATGGAAACACGCCGGCCGATGCTTCCCCTCGAACTTCGAATCTCGAACCTCGAACTTCCCCCCTGGACTCCTTCATCCAGCAGCGGCTCGCAAAGGAAGGGCTCCAGCCTTCACCGCCTGCCGATCCGGAGATTCTTTGCCGCAGGCTCCACCTTGATCTCATCGGGCTGCCTCCGACTCCCGCGGCTCTGGATGCGTTTGCGAAAGATGCCGTTGCGCGGGGGCTTGATGTCGCGGGGGCGGCGCTGGCGGATTCGCTGATGAAGGACCGGCGCTTCGGCGAGAAATGGGCGCGGCATTGGCTGGATGTGGCGCGATATGCGGACAGCAATGGCTTCGAGAAGGATTTGCCGCGGGCGCAGTGGGCGTGGCGCGACTGGGTCATCGACGCGCTAAACCGCGACCTGCCCTACGACCAGTTCGTCATCGAGCAAGTCGCGGGCGACCTGCTTCCGAACGCGACCAGGCAGCAGGTCGTCGCGACCGGTTTTCTGCGAAACGGAATGGTCAACGAAGAGGGTGCCATCATCCCGGAGGAATGGCGGATGGAGGGGATGTTCGATCGGATGGACGTGGTCGGCTCGGGGCTCATGGGCTTGTCGCTGAAGTGCGCGCAATGCCACACGCACAAATTCGATCCGATTACGCACAGCGAGTATTTCGGCCTGTTTGCGTTTCTGAATAACACATACGACGCGCAGTCGTGGGCCCAGCGGGCGGATGCGGAAAAGAAGACCGATGCGATGTGGACGGAGATCCGGCGCATCGAGGACGAGTTGAAAAAGGCCGACCCGGATTGGGCGAAAAAAATGGCGGCGTGGGAGGCGGCGGAACTGGAAAGCTGGCGGAAGACGCCGTGGACCGTCGTGCACGCCGTGGACACGCATTCCTCCACGGAGCTGAACCATCCGGCCGTCCTGCCCGACGACAGCATTCTCTCGCTCGGCCATCCGACCACGTCGGGAGACCTGCACCTTTTCGCGGAGCCGAAGCTGGAGATTGTCACCGCCATTCGCGTCGAGATTCTCACGCATGGCGACCTGCCGATGCGGGGGCCGGGTCGCAGCTACAAAGGTTCCTGGGCGCTGACCGAACTCGTCGTCGAAACACAAGCGCCAGGCAGCAAAGGATGGGAGCGCCGGCGATTGAAAAACGCGACCGCGGATTTCGAGGAAGCGACAGCCGGCATGGAACCGGAGTGGGTGCATCCGAGCGCCAAGGATAATCCGCGGCTGCGCGGCCCGGTGGCATTCATGGTGGATGGCGACAACAAGACTGCGTGGCGCGCCGATCGCGGGCCGGGCCGCCGCAATGTGGATTCCGTGGCCGTCGCGCAATTTGAAACGCCGCTCACGCTGCCGCCCGGCACGAAGATGAAAGTCGCGCTCGTCATCGAGCATGGGAATGGCGGCAACGGGGATCGCAACGCGATGGTCGGGCGTTTTCGCGTCGCACTCACCAGCGCGCCCGATGCGAAAGTGACGCGCACTCCTTACGCGGCCATCCTCGCGATGCAGACGCAAGAAGGGCAGCGCACGGAAGCGCAGCGGCAGGCGATCTTCGATGCGTGGCGCACGGTGGCGGATTCAGCGCGAAAGTTTCATGGTCAGATCGAAAAGCAGTGGCAGGGCTATACCGAAATGGAGACCTCGGTCCTGCACCTCGCGGAGCGCCGCGGCGCGGACGTGCGCGAGACACGACGGCTTGATCGCGGCGTGTGGAATCAGGGCAAGGAAGTCGTGCAGCCGCAGGTGTTGCAAGTGTTGCACCCGCTGCCGGAGGGCGCACCAAAGGACCGGCTCGCGTTTGCGCGATGGCTCGTTGACAAGCGCTCGCCGCTCGCCGCGCGGGTCGCGGTGAACCGGCTTTGGCAGGCGGTGTTTGGCACAGGCATCGTCGAGACTGCGGATGATTTCGGCACCCGCGCACCGGAGCCTTCGCACCGTGAACTGCTCGACTGGCTGGCGGTGGATTTCATGGAGAACGGCTGGAGCCAGAAACATCTGCTCCGCACGCTCGTCACCTCCGCCACGTATCGCCAGTCGTCCCGCGTGTCGAAGGAACTGCTGGAGCGTGACCCGCAGAACCGCCTCCTCGCACGCGGCCCGCGCTTCCGGGCCGAGGCGGAAGTCGTGCGCGACATCGCACTCAGCGCGTCCGGCCTGCTCGCGGACAAGTTCGGCGGCCCAAGTGTCTTCCCGCCCATGCCGGCGAGCGTGCTGGAATACAACTACGTCAAACCCGACTACTGGAAGCCCGCAGAGGACGCCACCCGCTACAGCCGCGCGCTCTACATTTTCCGCAAGCGCTCGATGCCCGACCCCACGATGACCACCTTCGACGCGCCCACAGCCGACTTCGCCTGCACGCGCCGCCCACGCTCCAACTCGCCCCTCGCCGCGCTCACCACGATGAACGAACCCATCTTCGTCGAAGCCGCGCAGGGACTCGCCCGCCGGGTGCTCCGCGAGGCCGGCCCGGACGACACCGCTCGCGTGGACCACGCATTCCGTCTCTGCACCAGCCGCCTGCCGACCGCAGCCGAACGCGCCAACATCCTAAAACTCCTAACCACCCGCCGCGAACGCCTCAAACGCGGCGACATCAGGGCCGCCGATGTCGCATTCTCCAAATTGACCCAAGCCGCGGAAATCCCCCCAGACGCCACGCCAAATGAAATTGCCGCGTGGACCATCGTCGCCCGTGTGCTGCTGAACCTCGACGAAACCGTCGCCAAAAACTGACCATGAACCACCACGCTGAACTTCTCCAAGAACGTGCCCGCCAAGTGTCGCGCCGCTGGTTTCTGCGCGACTGCACGCTCGGCCTCGGCGGCATCGCGCTCCACTCGCTTCTCCAGGGCGAAGCCCGCGCCGCGACAAATCCGCTCGCACCGCGGCAGCCGCATTTTCCTCCGAAGGTGAAGCGCGTCATCTCCATGTTCCAGGCCGGCGCACCGAGCCATCTGGAACTGTTCGACTACAAGCCCGAACTGAAAAAGCGCAACGGCCAGCTCCCGCCGGCCGAGTTGCTGAAGGACTACCGGGCTGCGTTCATCAAGCCAAACTCCGCGCTGCTCGGACCGAAGTTTGCCTTCGGCAGGCGCGGACAGTGCGGCATGGAACTCAGCGACATCATCCCGCACATCGGCAGCGTCGCCGACGACATCTGCCTCATCCGCTCGATGCAGACCGACGCGGTGAACCACGCGCCCGCGCAAATCCTGATGAACACGGGCAACCAGAATTTCGGTCGCCCGAGTTTCGGTGCCTGGACGCTCTACGGTCTCGGCAGCGAATGTGAGAACCTGCCCGGCTACATCGTCCTCACCAGCGCCAAAGGCACGAGCGGCGGCGCGAGCAACTACGGCTCCGGATTCCTCTCGAACATGTATGGCGGCGTGCCCCTTCGCGCGACCGGCGACCCGGTGCTCTACCTCTCGAATCCCAAAGGTTTCGACGATGAAACGCAGCGCGCCTCGCTCGACACCCTGCGCGAACTCAACACCGCCGCGCACGAGCATTACGGCGACCCGGACATCGCCGCGCGCATCCAGAACTACGAGATGGCCTACCGCCTCCAGAGCAGCGCGCCCGAACTCACCGACCTCTCCAGCGAACCGCAACACATCCTCGACCTCTACGGCATCAAGGACATCAAGCAGCCCGGCTACGCGCGAAACTGCCTGCTGGCCCGGCGCATGATCGAGCGCGGCGTGCGCTTCGTGCAGCTTTTCCACGAGGCATGGGACCAGCATGGCGGCCTCTTCGGCGGCGTGACCAAGAACTCGAAGGACACCGACCAGTCCAGCGCCGCGCTCGTGAAGGATCTCAAACAGCGCGGTCTGCTCGACGACACGCTGCTCATCTGGGGCGGCGAGTTTGGCCGCACGCCCATGATGCAGGGCGGCAATGACGGACGCGACCACCACAACCGTTGCTTCAGCTACTGGCTCGCTGGCGGCGGGCTGAAAAAAGGCCACGTCCACGGCGAAACCGACGACCTCGGCTTCAACGTCGCCACCGCGCCCGTCCACGTGAACGACCTCAACGCCACGCTGCTCCACCTGCTCGGGTTCGACCACACAAAGCTCACCCACCGCGTCCAAGGTCTCGACATGCGCCTCACCGGCATCGCGGGCAAGGTCGTGAAAAGCATCCTCACCTGATTCAGCGCACCGCAGCTACGATCTGCCTCGGCCAAGCCGGAACGATGCAGTTTGCCTTGGCGAAAGACACGAGCGCGCTACCGCCTCGGCTTTCTCGCATGCCGACGGAGGGAATCGTATCACAAGTCCCTCTCGAAAGTAGCCACCTCGGCGAAGCGCGAACTGCCCTCGACGAGCCGCCCGAGCCGCGGCTTGCGATTGTCATAGACCTCGACCGCATCGGCGTCGGCGTAACGCAGGAAGAGGCCGCGGCGCTCCCGGTCGGGCGAATAGTTCCCCTCCGATTTGTGCAGGGTCCAGCAATGGAGGATGAGGGTCTGCCCGGCCTTCAACGGCATCGGAATGGCATCGCTCTCGTCGGCCTCGACCACCAGTTCGTTTTGGGCGGCCGTTCCTTCCACGGTCTGTTCCTTGGGCGGGCGAATCTGTCCGCGCCGGTGCGGCTTCGGAATGTCCCACAGGCAGCCGGTCTGCTGGTCATTGTCATCGAGAGCGGTGAGGGCAGTCTCGGCATTGCAGGGATCGAGTTCGCCGTAGCCGTTGTCCTGATGCCAGCCGAAGGGCTTCGTGTTGCCGCGCATCTTGAAGGTGAGTTGCGAGGCGACCTTCACCAGCGGCCCCCGGAAATAGAAGTCCGCTACGACCGGCGACTAGTGGTGGATGTTCACAAGGAGCGCGTTCCGCCGCCGTGTGGCATCCGAGTCGAACTAGCCCTTCTCCCGCTTCCATGCCGCCATGAACTCGGCCAGCATGGCCTCCAACCCCTGTGGAGTGAGGACCGCGGCGAGGAGCAGGTAGCCATCCTCCCGGTAATGCTCGATCTGCTCCGGGGTGAGGACAACGGGTTTGAAGAGGGCCGTGGTGCTTGGGTTCATCGCGGGGCAGGGTTTGTTCTAACTCTTGAGACCCGGGACCGGCTTCGCCCCCCTGGCGGCGCGAACATTTCGCCCGTGAGTTTCCAGATCATGTTCTATTTCAATTGCATGGTTCCCATAATTTCGATCAGCGCGACCTGCCGGATCGAAGTCCCCGGCGTCCGGATTTCGGCTTCGTCAGACTCGCACAAAAGGGGGGGCTGGCTTCATATCTTGCCAGAGTTCATGTGGCAGTTTCTGCGACTTCTTCCTTGCTTTGTCCCGCCGGATTTGCTGGCTGACGTTTGCCGCGCTTCCCATCCCGATGGCGCTCTGCGATCCAGCCTTGGTCCACTGGCGTTGCGGTAGAGCACTAACTTTATAATATCCCCACTGTAACCGCATCCTTCCTGCTCCCAAGAAGACTGTGAGCATGCATATCCGACGCGCCATTTTCGCCCTCCTCGCTCTCGCCGGGACCGCTATCGCCCAGGTCACGACAACCGGCTTCAACAATGCACCGCGCGCCGAGGCGCCGGGCACGCTACTCTCACATCCCATCACGAACGGCTCCGAGCCTATCGGGCGGACGACGAGCATCAACTACCTCCTCGGCTGGATCATCGTCGGCGCGGAAGTGCCGGGCTCGCGGCCAGGGTCGGATTTGCAGATGCGCGTTTACGACATCAGCGACCCGGCGGCGCCCGTGCGGCGGATGCCGTCGGACTTTTTGCTGAACTACCCGGGCAACTCCTGGGTCTTCGGCAACTACGGCTGGAACG
>CAMAPG010000070.1 GCA_945859965.1 Opitutus sp. GAS368
CGACCGACGCGCAGAACTACTTAAGCGCGATGGAGGAATTGCTCAAAGGGGGCGATAATCTGTTTAACTACTATCCGCCGTCTTTCTTTCCCGAGGCCCTGGGGGCCTTGGGTGGTCTGTTGTCCGGCCTGCCGATGACGGCGGTTTTCAAGATGAGCCACGCCATCCCGGATTTGATCCTGGCCGGGTGGTTTTACTTGAAACTGACTCAGGCGGGCGAAGGGCGATCGCGCCGTACGGTTTATCTTCTGACCTTTTTGCTGCAACTCGCGCCAAGTGTCGTGCTGGTTTCGCACATCCACGGGCAGATGGATTCCTGGAGCATTTTATTTACCGTGCTGGGGGTGGAATTTTTTCTGCAGCAGAAGCCGGCTTGGGCTTTCGTGGGGGGGCTGGCGATGATCTTTGGGACTGGAATCAAGATTTTCCCCCTCTTTTTGATTCCGTGTTTTTATCTCTACCGGCCATGGCGGTTCCGGCATCTGGCGCTGTTCACGCTCGGATTGATTGCGGGTTTCGGAATTTATTTTTCAAAATATTGTGCTCATCCGGAACACATCAGGACGATTGTCACGGGCGCGCTTGGCTATCAATCGCAGCCGTTGATGGGGATCAAACAGCTCATTTGGCCCTATCTAATCAAAGTCCATGGCGGTGAACCCGCGTTGCGACACTACGTGATCGGAGCCTTGGCGGTGGCCTATCTCTTCGCGCTGTTCCGGCGCCTCGACCTTTATCGCTCCATCCTGCTCTCGCTCCTGGCGGTGATGACCGTGTCCTTCCATATGGCGCCGCAGTATCTGCTGTGGCCGACGTTCCTGTTGTTTTTTGTGGGCCTGTACCGCACCGCGGTTTTCTACAATGCGGGGGCGGGTGCGCTCCTGGTTTTTTACTATTATTGCACCCGCGACAATTCCGGGGCCTATGCGCCGCTGGTTGGCTGGGAGACGTTGGCGCCGGTCAGGCCGCATTGGTATGACGAACCTTGGCCGCTGCATATTTTCAATCATCGGCTGCGGGGCGCGGGCATTTGGCTGGTCATCTTCTTTTCACTCGTGGCGCTTCTCGTCACGATCCTGCGTCGCCCTAAAACTCCCCGGCCGTCTGCTGTGGGGGAACCAGCCGATTTTCCTTCCCCGGCGGGTCGAAAATACCGGATGTTGGGCTTGGGCGTGATCGTGGTTGCATACGCTTTGACGCTGCTCTTCACTTGGCCCTCGCCCTTCCGGCGAACCTTGGCCCGGCAGTTCGACAGCGACTACTACCGGCAGAATTTCTTCAGTTACGGGAGCAATTATCTCTACGAAGTCAGCATTCCCGCCAAAAACCTCCGGGAGCTCAACGTTCAGGCGCTTTCATTCCGATTTTCGGGTAATGATTTCTACGCGATTTTTCAGAATTCCAGCCCGTTGCTCGCTCCTTTTGTCGGCTCGCGCTACCCCGCTCATCATGCGGGCGTTTTTGGCTATCGACCGAAGGTGCACTCCCTCGCGGAGGGCACGGGAACGGGTCCAGCACGACCGAATGACGAAGTGAGAGTTTGGATTCTCGATGGCAATGGCAGCATCGAACGGTATGAACTGCCGGGTTTCGACTTGTTGACTCCCAATGGAGAAATTGTTTCCCCCACAGTTTACCAAGTAAAAGGGTGCAAGCTGACACGGGAGCAGCTTCTCCAGCTTTTTTCAATCTGGCGCAAGGAAGGGAGATTGCCGCCCGATCTGGCGAAGGTTCTGGGCACACATTACGACCTTTCCCTTTCATCGGTGGCGGCTTCGGGCGCCAATCCCGCCGCGGGGCTCGCGCCTAGGGAGAATCATTTCTCAATCATCGAAGGCCTGTGGATTTACCTCTGCATCTGGGGAATTCTCGGATTTCTTCCCAAAACATGGAGCTCAACGGCCTCAAATACCTAGTTGTCGGCGCCGGTTTTTACGGCGCGGTGATTGCCGAAAGGATTGCCCATGTCCTGGGCGATAAGGTCCTCGTCCTCGACCGCCGCGATCACATTGGCGGAAACTCTTGGAGCGAGACCGATTCCGAATCCGGCATCGAGATCCACAAATACGGCAGTCACATTTTTCACACTTCGAACAAGCCGGTGTGGGACTACGTCAACCGGTTCGGCAGTTTCAATAATTACCGGCATCGGGTTTTGACCACGTTCCGCGGCAAGGTCTATTCGATGCCGATCAACCTGATGACGATAAATTCGTTTTATGGGATCAATCTGAAGCCCGCGGAGGTCGACGGCTTCCTGCAGGAGGAGATTCGCCGGCTCGATCTTCCGCCCAATCCCGCCAATCTCGAGGAGAAGGCCATGTCCCTGATCGGCCGTCCGCTTTATGAAGCTTTTATCAGGGGTTATACGATCAAGCAGTGGGACCGGGATCCACGCGAGCTTCCGGCGAGTATTATTACGCGGCTGCCGGTGCGCAACCGGTACAACGATGCCTATTTCGACGATCCTTATCAGGGCATCCCGACCGATGGTTATGCGGCGATCTTTCAACGCATGCTGGCGCATCCGCTGATCGAGGTTCGTCTGGGCGTGGATTTTTTCGATCTCCGCAATCAAGTCTCACCTGAGACCAAGATCATCTATACCGGTCCCTTGGATCGTTTCTTCGACTTCAAACACGGCGTGCTCGGGTGGCGGACCCTGCGTTTTGAGAAGGAGGTGCGGGCGGTGGCGGACTATCAGGGCACCTCGGTGATGAATTATGCCGACGCGGATGTGTCCCATACCCGGATCCACGAATTCAAACATTATCATCCGGAAAGGAAATATCTGGAAAACAACCCGAAGACTGTGCTGTACCGCGAATACTCGCTGCTCGCCGGAAAAGACCTGCCACCGTACTATCCCATCAGCTCCGCGGAAGACAAAGCCATGCTTCAGCTTTACCGGCAGGAACGGGAGAAGTTTCCCAACGTCATTTTTGGAGGGCGCCTTGGATCCTACAAGTATTTCGACATGGATATGGCGATTGCCGCGGCGCTGAACGCTTTCGAGGATAAAATCAGGACTCCGCGTCTGGTTGCTTCAATTTGAATTTTCACATGACTACCCCCAAGGAATCCCTGGCCATCATCATGCCGGTTTATAATGAGGAAGGAGCCATTGCCGGCGTCCTGCGGCAGTGGGTTGCGATGCTGGATACGCTGCCGGATGTCGATTGCCGGATTCACGTCTATAACGACGGATCCAAGGATGGGACAGCGCGGATTCTCGCGGAGGTTCAGCGAGTCCACGCCGCCCGGATTGTCGTGCACGATAAGCCTAATTCGGGCCACGGTCCGACGATTTTACTCGGTTATCGCGAGAATCAGGCTTGCGACTGGCTTTTTCAGATCGATTCCGATGGCGAGATCGGGCCGGAAAAATTCCCCGGCGTCTGGCATCGTCGCCACCAATACGATTTCCTCATCGGCCGTCGCGAAAACCGGTTTTCCCCGCCACCGCGGCGCGTGGTGAGTTTCATCTCTCGGGTGACGGTCTGGAGTTTTTACGGCCGGGGCGTTTACGACGTGAATTGTCCGTTCCGACTCATGCGGACGCAAAAGGTGGCGCCCTATCTCGCGGCCGTTCCTTCCGATGCGTTTGCGCCCAACGTGATCCTGGCGGGCCTGGCGTGCCGGTGCGGTTGGAGGATTTATCAGGAGCCCGTGCTTTTCCATGAACGCGAAACGGGTGAAGTCTCGATCAAGAAGTGGAAGCTGTTGAAGGCGGCGGGCCGCTCCTTCGCGCAGACGGTGGCCTTCGCTTTTTCGGCGAAGACATCGTCTTCGCGACCGTCGGCGTCAGCGAGCTCAGATCAAGGCTAGGCGCATTTTGCCGGATGCCGATGGCGATGCCATTTTCCGGAAATGGACATCGAATCGCCCGGCTGCCGCGCGAACGTGAGATCACCATCGGAAAACATTGCGTCAGTCGTAGGCAGCGCGTTCAACTCAAAGCAAATCATGCCAGTTTCCTCCTACCGATCGGTTTTCATCTCTGGCGGCGCGGGTTTTGTCGGCAGTCATTTCGTGCGCCGGCTACTTTCGTTGGCCGAAGTGCAGCGGATCGTGATCTATGACAATTTTTCGAGTGGACAGGAAAGCTACCTGAAAGACGTCCGAAACGACAGCCGACTTGAGGTGGTGCGCGCCGATCTCAAGGAGAAGGACGCGGTCATCAAAGCGATGCAGGGGTGTGAAACGGTGATCCATCTTGCCGCAAACCCAGACATCGCGAAAGCGGTGACTCAGCCTGATATCGATTTTTGGGAGGGCACATATCTGGCGCAGAATGTTCTTGAGGCGATCCGGCTGACGGGCGTGAAGCGCCTGCTTTATACCTCAGGCAGTGGCGTCTATGGAGAGAATTCCAAGGTCGCGTTTCATGAAGGGTATGGCCCGTGTGTTCCCATTTCGACCTATGGCGCCAGCAAACTGGCCTGTGAGGCGCTCATTTCGGCCTATTGCCATATGTTCGGCTTGGTGGCCCGGGCATTCCGATTCGCGAATGTCGTCGGTCCGCGCCAAACGCACGGGGTCGGCTACGATTTTGTCCGTCGCCTCAAAGCGGATCCGACCCAACTACGGATTCTTGGAGACGGTTCCCAAAGTAAGAGCTACATTTACGTCGAAGATATACTCGATGCCGTGTTCCTCGCAGACCGAGTGTGCCCCCACAAATACGATGTGTTCAATGTCGCGACCGGCGATTACATCACCGTGAAGGAGATTGCCGATCTCGCCGTTCAAGTCTGCAAGCTCGCTCCCGCATCGGTCCGCTACGAATTTACCGGAGGCGACCGTGGCTGGAAAGGGGATGTGCCAATTGTCCGCTTTAACTGCGAAAAAATCCAGGCTTTGGGGTGGAAGTGCCGGCGCACCTCGCCGGAGGCAGTGCGCGATTCGATGGCAGCGATGTTGAACGAAATTACATCCTGATCACGGGTTTCCCGGGCGGGTCGGGCCGGTTGACGCGTGTTAGGCTGTTCGCGGCGGGAAGACTTTATCGGCCTTCTTCGGGCTTACCCCAAAAACGGTGTTTCTGCCCAGTCAATGTCACCAGCAGCAACAGGACGATAAGACCGATGTTGACGGTGGTGAACGCGGTCAAGACCCTCAGCCCCTGAATGGCGCGAGCGCCACAGGTTGTCGTTACCAGGGCGAGCGGGGCGAATTGTCCGAGAAGCAAAATACTGATGCCGATAAAACCGAGGCTGATCTCTGTCATGTTGGGGACTTTCCTCCAGAGACAATAAGCAGCGAAACCGCCACTCAGGACCCAACCGATCAGAAAAAATCGGTTCACCCACATACCGAGGTGATTCAGCGGAAAAGGTGTGCTGAACGTGACCGTGGAATCGCGGGAAGCGGCCAGCTGTACCTGATAAGCCAGAAATGCCGGTTGGACGGCGGGTCTTGCCCGATGGGCATAGGTAACGGCATTGAGGGCCGAATCCCCTAGGGCGGCAGTGAGGGGCAAGGGAGACCACGAATCGTCTAGGACTGGCCCGGACGGACGCAAGAGGTACCACCACTCCAAGGCCACTTTATGCAGATACCCGATTGGGTGGGCTGACAACCCGCGCCGGAAATAATACTGGCAAAATGCATTGTAAGCGGAAGGAGAGCCGTGGACATTGCTGCGCAGCAGATCATTGGCGGGACCCCATAAAAGACGGTTGGGATCGTAGTTGAGGGTGTAGTTTCCACCAGGGCCTTCGCGGCTGGCACGGGTGAGTTCGTCCGTGATTGCACTGGAGAGCTGTCGAAGAAAGACGCGATCGTAACGAGTGAAGCTGGTGTCTTCCGCATCACTGGTGATTTCAGGCAAAATGATCCGGACGTTCATGAACAGAAGGTGCATGGACACGAAGGTGCTGTTCCAAATGTTTTTTCGATCTAGCGGCGCTTGGATTCGGAAGAGAAAAATCACGGCGAGGATTATGGGCACCGTGATGGCTGCCAAACTCACGGTCCATCGTACCCGGGCTACGCGCAGCGCAATCACGACAAAAAGGAAGGACAGGACAACCGTGGGGCTAAACCGGGGATTGAACTGATTGGCGAACAAACTAAGGCCGAGCAAAGTCCCCGCCCAGAGGGCGACCTGAAGGTGGGAGCTTTTTTGTCTGAGGACCGTGAACAAGCGGGCCGCGGAAAACACGACCAGGGCGAGAGCCAATGAGGAAAGTGCCTCGAGCATGATCGATTGCTCATGAAAACGGGTTGAGCCATACGGCAGGAGTAGCATGGCGAACAAAAGCAGCCCTAGTAAATCATGCGCCATGTTGCCCCAGCGGCGATAGGGGATGATTTTTTTAAATTGGATCCATGTCCCGAAAACTAACAGCGCGGTCAACAGCCCTCCGGCTTTTTGCAGCGCCACTACAGTCTCGAGTCCCCCGCCGTGTTCGATACAAACTTTGATGAACAGAGGATAGGGAAAGGTTCGCCACGCCACGGTGCTGAGGTCGCCGGTGAGGGCGCCTTGCAAGTACTGGAATGAATCGGGAGTCGTGATGGCAACGAAGCTGTCACTCCAGCGCAGCCATGCACCGTAGATAAAAAGCAGCGCGGCGGCGCACCTCATGCCTATCCGCCAGAAGGCAGGGGAGGATTCAAGGGCAGGGAGGCGGGATGAAGATGCCATGAAGATTTATTCCTGATGAATGCGGCCGGCAGCGATGATAGGAAAAGTTTATTTAGCGACCTTCGAAATCGAGGGTGACGTCTCAAACTCCGGCCGGAAAAGTTGAAGATAAGATTGGGCCACATGGTCCCACGAAAATTCTTTTTGCGCTCGTTTCCGAGCGTTTTCCCCTAACGTCCGCGCCAAGGCTGGTTTTTCCCGGATGGTCCAAAGGGCGCTTTGTAAAGCCTGGGCATTATCGACTGGAAAAAGAAAACCGGTTTCTCCCGGGCGCACCAACGAATTGTTGCCGGGCACGTCGCTGGCCACCACAGGCAATCCGCATGCCATGGCCTCAAGGACGACATTAGGCATGCCTTCGTAGTGGGAAGGGTTCACCACTACGTCGGCCTGTTGATACAGTTCTAGCAGTTGGGCTTTGTCCTTTTGCCATCCCAGACACCGCGTGATAGAAGTCAGATTGAGCCGCCGGATCCATTGTTCGATGACCGGACGCTCTTCGCCATCGCCGACGAGCGAAAGTCTCCATGCTGTTGGAGCAGCGGCGTGCAGCTGGGCCATTTGTTCCAGAAAAAAAGGAAGGTTCTTCTGACGATGAAAGCGGCCCACAAACAATACTTCGGTGGGTACTTCTCGCGTTGGGGGCTTTATTCGGGGTGATGGGCGGTAGAATTCGCAATCGACGCCATTGCTGATGACCTGGACGGGAAAGGGATCGGCTTGGGCAGACAACTTGGCGAGCCCTGCGTCATTGGCGACAATCGCTTGGGCGGAGCGCAAGACACTCCGGCGCAAAGGGGTGAGCAGCCGGTGTTGCCAGGTTATTTCCGGTACCAGCCCGGGTACATCGCCACCCCGCAGAGATACGATGTAGGGAAGCTGAAGCTCACGGTGGAGTTTCCGTGCCACAGGTCCGCATGGAAGGGTGAAAAATACAATGACTGCCTGAGCTTTGACGTGCCGGGCGATTTTTGGGGCTTCTCGCAAAGCGGTGAGAGTAAAAGAAAGCATCTCAAGGGCACTGGCGCGATTGGTTTCGCGGCGCCGCACGTCCAGCCGATATACGCTTACGTCTGCGTCATTCCGGATCCCGCGATGTTCGAGATAGGCCGAGGTCAGGACGGTGGCACAGTGCCCCAGCTTTTGGAGCGCGCGGGCGATAAACATCGTGGCATTGCCGGCCCCGCCTCCAATGGGGGGATACTCGTAATTGATCAGCAGGATGTTCATTGCGCCCGACCGCCGAACTTCCAGGAATTGCCGTTGCGGAAGATGAGATAGGTGCTTTCGGCGACAACGCGAGGGTGCTCGCGCAACCAGCGTTCGAGGGTGGCTCGATCCAGATATACTGTCTGTGGAGTCACAAGCTGGTCGAAAGCCACGTGGCGGAAAAAAGCGAACTCCCGTTGCGCGATCCACTGGCTGTAATCGAAAAGAGGCAGTGATTTCAGGAAGTGGACCTCACTGAAATAACGGAGGATTTTCGCATAAATAAAATAAGGGAAGACGAGTGGGGTCGCGACAAAGTACTTCGTGAACCACCAGGGCAGGCGCGAAACGATTTTACGCAAAGGGTCCACGATCCAGCGGATCACGCTGTTGCCTTCCCGGGCGTAGACCCAGCAGTGAAAACGGCCTCCGGATTTGGTGTTGGCCATGACCGATTCAAACCCAACACGAGGGTTTTGCAGATGGTGTAGCACCCCGATGCTGTAAACAAAGTCGCGCGGATTGTTTCGATAGGTCGTTAGATCGCCTTGCGTGACGATCCAGTGGGGGTTGTCTTGCGCGGCCAAGTTTCGTCTGGCGGACAGCACGGAGTCGCCCAAGTCGACGCCCTCAAGGTGCGCCGGCCGCCAGCCAGCCATGTGAAACAGCAGGCTGCCGTTGCCGCATCCGAGCTCGAGCACGCTGCGGCTTTCAGCGTCCGCTCGGGTTAAGGGGGCAAACCATTCTTCGAACTGTTCCCGAGTATAAACGGAGCCGGGCGGCAGGTTGTTCCAGGATGTGGCAAAGGCATCAGCGGTTTTAAGATCCTCGGGCATGGCGGTTCAACTTACAGGTTTCGCGAGCCATGATTGCAAGAGCCATGCATTCCACAGAAAGGCCCGCTGATCAGCCCGGCCGGCCCGATGCTCTGCGAGTTTTTCCTGCAGGAAAATGGGATTCAACGCAGTGGAGGATGAGTTGATTCCGAGCTGACCATCCTTGAACCATGCGCCGATCGGCACGCCGAAGCCTTTTTTCTTCCGGTAAAGCACGTCGGGGGGCAGCACGGGTTCGAGCGCTTTTTTCAGGAGATACTTGGTCTGGCCGTGACGGTACTTCCAGGCGGAGGGAATGCGTCGGACAAAGTTCACGAAGTCGATGTCGAGGAACGGGGCGCGCGCCTCGAGTCCGTGCATCATCGTCGCTCGGTCCACTTTTACCAGGATGTCGTCCTGCAGGTAAAGCTGGGTGTAGAATTGGAGGGTGCGGTCGATGACGTCGGGTTGCGCGCAGCCTTCCCAGGCGGCGATCGCCTCGGAAAAAATGTCCTCAAGATCGGCGGGCTCATGGAACAGTTCGGTGAGTTCGTCGACGTCGAGGGACGACATCCAGACTGGCAGCCACAGTTTGGAGGCATGGCCGAGGCCGCGAAGCGTGCGCTTGAGCTTGAAGTCGAAGCTCATGTTGCGATGCGAGACGGGCAGCCGGGCCGCGAGCAGGCGGATCGCCTGATGCATCGGTCGTGGGACGAATTTCGAATAAAGCTCGGCCTTGCGGAGGGCGATAAATGGATCGTAGCCGGCGAACAGCTCGTCGCCGGCATCGCCGCCGAGCGCGACCTTGACGTGGCGGCGCGTGAATTCGCTGAGCAGGTAGCAGGGCAGGAGGGAGCTGTCACCCATCGGTTCATCCAGCTTCGCGGCGATGGTGGGGAGCAGTGAATGGGCTTTGGCAATCGAAAGAGTCTCGAGGTGATGGTCGGTTTTAAAGAGGTCTGCGACCCGGCACGCGTAGGCCGATTCGTCGAAACTGGCTTCCTCAAAGCCGATGCTGAACGTCTGCAACCTTCCCTCCGGGACATGACGCGCCGCGAAGGCGGTCACGGCTGACGAATCAACGCCGCCGCTCAAAAAAATCCCCACCGGAACATCGGCGACCAGGCGCCGTTTGACCGCAGTGTCGAGGAGACCACGCAATTCCTCGCCCCAGACCTGTTCCGGGTCCGAGGGGATTTCCCCGCCGGTCAACGGTTCGAGCACAAAGTCCCAGTATTTCTCCACGCGCAGGGCCAGGGTTTCGCAATCGAGCCAGGCCGAATGCCCACCCGGAAGCTTGAAGACATTTTCAAGGATGGAGTGCGGCGCAGGGATGTAACCGTAGCCAAAATATTTCTTCAGGGCGCGTTTCGATACTCCGGAACGCACTGCCGGGTGAAGTTGCACGGCGGAAAGTTCGGACGCGAAAACAAAGGCTCCATTCTGGATCGTATAGAAAAACGGTTTTTTCCCGAAACGGTCGCGGCTCGCGAAGAGCTTTTGTGTTTCCCGGTCGTAGATCACGAACGCCCACATGCCGTTCAGGCGGCGCGGCAGGTCGGCGCCCCATTCCCGGAAACCCTGCAGCAGGACCTCGGTGTCGGAGTGATCCGTGACGAACTGACGCCCGCGCGCGACGAGCTCGGCCCGGAGTTCGGCGAAATTATAGATCTCGCCGTTAAAAACGATGACGTGGGTCCCGTCGGTGGTGACCATCGGCTGTCTCCCGCCGCTCAAGTCGAGAATGGAGAGGCGGCGGTGGCCGAGGTAAATTCCCCGCGCGGGATCAGTCCAGTAACCCGCGGCATCGGGCCCGCGGTGGGCCAGCGCGTCGGTCATGCGCCGGAGATCGGAATCGGCGCCGTGGCCGATGAAGCCGCTGATGCCGCACATAGTCGATTAGGCCACGCGGTCGGCCGCGCGGCGGGCCGGACCCTCAAGGTTGTCGCGGGCAGTGATGAGATAGGTGGGTTTGCCCTGGGACTCGTGATAGGTGCGGATGCTCAGCTCGGCGAGGAGGCCGAGCAGAAAGCAGATCGCACCGGTGAAAAACATTGTCACGGCAATCAGCGGCAAAGGCGTCTGAATGAAGGATTTTCCCCCAGGGATTTTATAGAGAACTGCGGCCGTCCCGGCGAGTCCGCCGACTGCCCAGCTGAAGAGGCCGCAGAGGCCGAAAACGTAAATCGGCTTTTGGGCATAACGGTGCAGGAAGAGCACCACTCCGAGGTCGAGGATGACCTTGACGACTCGCTCGAGCCCATAGTTCGAAACACCATGGACGCGGGCATGGTGGAGGACCGGCACCTCCGCGATGCGGGCCCCGTTCCAATAAGCATAAACGGGGATGAAACGGTGCATCTCGCCGTAAAGGGCGATGCCTTCGAGGATTTCCCGCCGGTAGGCCTTCAGTGAACAGCCATAGTCATGGAGATGGACTCCGGTGGTGCGTGAGATCAGCCCGTTGGCCACCCGACTGAGGAAATTGCGCTTGATGGGATGGTCCTGGCGGTCCTTTCGCCACCCGGAGACGAGGTCGTAGCCTTCATCGAGTTTGGCGAGGAGCTTAGCGATATCGGCCGGATCGTTTTGCAGGTCGCCGTCCATCGCTATGATGATGTCCCCACGTGCGTGGGTGAACCCGGCCTGCATCGCGGCCGTTTGGCCGAAGCGGCGGCGAAAGTGCAGGGCCTTGAGCCGGTGGTCGGAGGCGCAGGCTTCGCGGACGCGGGCGGCCGTGCCATCGGTGCTGCCGTCATTGATAAAGATTACCTCGTAGTCGCGGCCCAGTGTGCCAAGCGCAGCGGTGAGCTTTTGCGCGAGCGGGGCAACGTTTTGTTCCTCGTTGCGGAGGGGAATGACGACGGAGATCATGCGGGCAAGGAGAAGATTTCGTCGAGTTGTACGCTCCGCGAGTTTTTATTCAGGGACAGGTCGGCAGCCTGGAGGACCGCCACGACTCCGCGGCCGCTTTCAATGCCGCTGCGGGGGGGCCTGCCCCCGGCGATGGCTTGGATGAAATCGGTCGCTTCTTCGCGGAGAGGCTCCACCGCGGAAATTTTTGGCACGTGGCTTTCGCCGAAGCGGTAAATCAGGGGATTGGCAGGCGTTTGGTCGAACGGATGGACTCCGCGCGTGGACTCTGGGGAATCGATGCCTTTGTCGTAGATTGTGACCTTATCATTCGCCACGTCATCG